>CAYUEH010000335.1:0-5044 GCA_964442465.1 uncultured Laspinema sp.
AATTTGCCGATCGCCCTTGCGGACCTCTCTGCACCCAGTTCCCAGGCGGATGCTACCGAAGTCCAAATCCCGCTAATCGAGCAAATTAAGCGGGAACTGGAGGATGTGGGGGATGAGGACCTGAAACCGGCGCGGATTCAAATCGGGTTACTGTTTGTGGGAGTTTCGGCGTTGTTGCTGATGTCGCTGTTGCTTTATATCACGGCAATGCATCCGGGACTGACGGTGAAGCAGCAGATGCTCAGATATTGGTCTGAATATGTGGGGTTTGTGGGATTGGGGGTAGCGGGATTGATGATGTTGGGACGGGAAGCGATGCGATCGCCGCAGATATCAGAAGAGGGCGATCGCTAAATCTCCCGTTACTCAAACCCCAATTCCCGTTTGAGCATATTCAGAGAGTCCACCCCAATATAATTCTCCGTCTTAAACACCCGAGGGGCGCGAATCATTTCCTCTCGCGCCGCATGGATGGCCCCTCGGACCTTATTGTAACTGGGTTGATCGCAGATAATCGTATGAGCAGTCCGAACCACCGCATTCACTTTATAGGCATCATCCGGTTGACTCGTCATCACCAGGACATCTTCACCGCGTAAACTGTGGATAATTACTTCCGCAACCCGCATAATTCCTAAACTCAAACAAACAATCCCAAAATAACTATTTTTGGGTAAAGTTTTGACTAATTCCATCTCTTCCATATAGTCATAAGTATCGATGGGAATCACCCGAACTGCTTTCGGACCCGCGACTTCTTCTGCTTTATTGAAAAAATAGCGACTTGTCACTACAGTTCCGGTAGGAGTCTGTTCCAGTGCCTTGGAGAGGTCTTCCAACGGAACCAACTGCACCGGAATTTTGAGTTCTTGTTCGATTTCAAAGGCCATTAATTGCCCTGCACCGATATCATGAGTCGGTGCCGTGACTAATACCCGAGCACTGCATCGCAAGCGCCAGTCAATTTCTGTTAAAAATAGTTCCCGCGCTTGATTGAGAGAACATCCCTGTTGCAGCAATTCATCTAAACTGCGCTTCACCGTTTTATAGGCATCGGGATATTTTTGAAATAGGGGAGAGGTCATGCGGACCACTCGTTCTTGGTTTTCATCGCGAACGTAAATGCCCGAACCTGCTTGAGAGTCTACCAGTCCGAGTTCTTCGAGTTGACGGTAAACTTTGGAGATGGTATTGCGGTGCAGACCCGTTTGAATCGCTAAAGCGCGGGTACTCGGCAGTTTTTCCCCGGGGGGAATTTGTCGAGAGGCGATCGCGAAGCGGATTTGATTAAACAACTGAGTCGATGCAGGGATTTCGCTTTCGGTCTTGATATGAAACTGAAGCATTCTAGGGACTCCAAGGCACTCGGATTAAACGGTTAGAGATATTCTGCTGCTGACGGGGGTTTGGGAGACGTCGTACCGTTTCAACGACGGCTGTGCGTTCTCTCTCTTCTTTTGTAGCTAGGAAGAAGCCTGTTTGTCGAGTGGGGGATCGCCAAGCATACCAGTCACCCCTTAAGGGGATACTTGTGATGACCGGGCGAATCAAATCCCGCTTGTGGAAGAGGATTGGACTTAAGCCTAGGGTCGTTTGTTCCACGCTTAAGTTGCCTCTTGTATGAGTAGATTAACGGGACAGCACGGTAAAAATTTAGGGTTCAAATTCGGGTGATAAATTGTTGTTCTAAGCCACTGAGTTCTATTTAAGTCTAGCATTTTAGGCGGGGAATCTCATAGCGTTTTTTTTAAAGGGAAGTAACTGTTATGCTTGACCCATCGGGGAGAAAAGAGCGATAGAATCATGAATTGTGACAACGGGTCACCGAGTGCGGACCCAAGAGAACCCTTGGGTCCAGGAGCAAAGGAGGCACCCGGGCTACTCGATAAAGTAGGAAGAGTCAAAGGGGGACTCAGGGATGGAAATCAACTCATTTAAGTGCAAGATAGAAGTTAATGGAAAAACCAGGTTGTAAACCAAACCAGTCAGAAAGACTATGGCAGATTTAGAGATAAAAAGCGCTCATGTCAAAGTGCCCAATGCAGATTTACTGATTTCTGCGTATCTGGCGCAACCCGTGGGAGTCGGTCCATTTCCCGGAATAATCGTGTTTCAGGAAATCTTTGGGGTCAACGAACATATCCGATCGGTGACGGAGAAAATTGCCAAAATGGGATATGTGGCGATCGCCCCGGCATTATACCAACGCACGGCCCCCGAGTTTGAAGTGGGCTACTCCGAAGAAGACTTGACCCTGGGAAGGCACTACAAAGAGCAAACCCAGGTTTCAGAACTCAGAAGCGATACCCAAGCGACTCTGGATTATCTGAAAACCCTCCCTTCAGTTAAAACAACGGCAATCGGCTGTATTGGGTTTTGCTTTGGGGGCCATGTGGCCTATCTGGCGGCGACCCTGCCAGAAATTAAGGCGACTGCCTCCTGTTATGGGGCGGGAATTGTCAACTGGACCCCTGGAGGGGGTGAACCCACCTTGCGTGTTACCCCAGAAATTAAGGGGACGATCGCCCTGTTGTTTGGCACAGAGGACCCCTTAATTCCCAACGAGCAAGTGAACCAAATCGAAGCGGAACTCCAAAAACAGGGCATTCGTCACCGGGTGATTCGATACCCCGGGGCAACCCACGGGTTCTTATGCGATCGGCGATCGAGCTACAATCCCGAAGCAGCCGTTGATGCTTGGACTCAGATCCAGCAACTGTTCAATGAGACTCTCCAATCCCTGTGAAGGGTTGGGAAGGTATCCCTGGGTATCATAAGCTGGCATAAGCAACCAGGGAGGTGGCGACTGGGCGATCGCAAAGCGTGAAAAATTTGGCACGATTGGCATGATCAGTATCCAATGGGGCAGGTCGTACATCCGCCAACTTTAATGAAACTGTAATCAAGAGGAGAAAATCATGGTTCAAGGTGTTTTACCGGGTCTGGCGCTTGCACCCCCTGAAACCGAGTATTTTAATGCGGAACTCTATCTGCTTGCCAATCCCGACTTGATCGGACTCAATCCCGACGAATTGCGGACTCACTTTACCGAACGAGGGGTGGCAGAGGGACGTCGCATTATCGTCCCCTTCGATCAAAACTTTTATCGAATCGCAAACCCGGATCTGGCGGGGTTAAATAATCGCGAACTGTTCGATCACTTTATCAATGTAGGTCTCGATCAAGGACGGCGATTTTCTCCGATTTTTGATCTGGATTTTTACCGCAGAAATCTCGAACAGCTAGATCCGGAGATTATTACCCAGCTTACTCCCGTTGCTGAACAACCCGTTTCTCCGTTTATTATTCTGGACCCGAATCGCCCTCAACCGCCTTCCCTGAATGAGAACCTGTTCAATCTCTTTCTGGAGACTCAACTAGAAGTTGAGACCGATTTAGATGTAGAGGGTCTTGGAGTTCCGGTAGAAGAGCTTAGGAATGTCAGCTTTTCCCCATTTTTCGACCCAATTTTATATCTGAATCAAAATCCAGCCTTAGCCGAAGCGTTTGGTCCCAATAATCGCCAAAAGGCGATCGCTCATTTTGCCCTGTACGGGATTAATGAAAATCGCCGGTCTTCGTTGATTTTTGACCCCAATTTTTACCGGGAAAATAATCCAGACCTCCAAGGGGCCGGATTAACCACAAGCGAACAATTACTGATCCACTATCAACTGAATGGGATTCAGGAAGGACGTCGGCCTTCTTTAAACTTTAATCCTTCATTCTATTTATCCAATAATCTGGATCTACAGGCTAGAGGGTTAAGCCTACCGCAACTGGTGGAGCAATATCTCTTGGAAGGACTCGAAGAGGGACGGCGATCGTCGGAGTATTTTGACCCGATCGCCATTAATTCCTTGCTGATTCCCCAAGCCCCTCCTCCGGAAACGCCTCCCACCACCGATGCACCCCCTCCAGCTTCCTCAGTGACCTTACTGGAGGAAAACTTTGTCAAGTGGAACGTTCCCGTGGGCGGGGTCCTCAGTTACAGTTTCGTAGATACCGCCAGTGCACTGAGTTATTCCGGTCCTGAAAGCGGCGTGGGGGAAGTCAACGAAGCGATTAAAAATAATGTTCGTCAAATTATGCAGGAGTATGATCAAGTCCTGCCTTTTAGCTTGGTAGAGGTTCCCGATCGCCCCTCGAATAACGGTCAGATCCGGATCTTATTTGCCAACGATCCGGTTTACGCCTATAGCTATGCACCGGGACTGGAAACCGGGGGAGATATCGTACTCAGTCGGAATTATGAAATCGATCCGCAGTTCTCGTTTTCTCAGAGTCCGGGTAATTTTGGCTATCAGCGATTGGTTCATGAAATTGGTCATGCTCTAGGGTTGAGGCAGCCTAATAATTATGCCGGGTTTGGTTTTGCCGAACGGCCCACATTCCCAGCCCAGGGTCCAGGCTTATCCTTTGTCCAGGATAACAATAGCAACACAGCGATGAGCTTCAATACTGCCGGGGTGGGAGTCAGTACGCCCATGCCTTATGATGTTCGGGCGCTCCAGTTCCTGTATGGATTTAGTCAGGGGAATAGCGGGAATGATTTATATCAGTTTGATGGCAATAATTTTATTGGCGTCAAGCAAACGATTTGGGATGCCGGGGGAATTGATACCTTTGATTTTTCGGCGTTACCGGCGATCGGAAGCTACTTTTTTGATATGAATGAAGGGGGGGTCAGTACCAACCAGAGTGCACTGAATGCATCCACTTACTTGGCGATTAATGATCCGACCCAGTTCCCTTACAGTGCCAGCAGCTATGGGACTTATATTGGCTATGGGACAAGTATTGAAAACCTCCAGGGAAGTCCCGTTAACGATGTGATTTTGGGAAACACTGCCGCCAATGGGATCAATGGCGGAGGTGGGGATGACATTCTCATTGGGGGTTTGGGTGGCGATACCTTGGCAGGGGGTCCCGGTCGGGATACGTTTGTCTATGCACCGGGAGATGGCACCGATATGGTTACGGATTTTAATCCAGGGGAGGATTTTATTGCGTTAGCGGCTCCCTTATCATTTGAGGGAGTTTC
>CAYUEH010000335.1:5144-6294 GCA_964442465.1 uncultured Laspinema sp.
CTAGAGTTGCTAAACTGCAAGATTGTTCGTCAGAATTGAGCCAAGGGAGGAAAATGAGGGTGTGCTCTGAGGGATCGGGTGTTAAAGGGATCGGATAATCCGTTGGGAGGCGATCGCTTTAATGCCAATTTTGAGGGGTGCAACCCAAGGCCCAGTTTTTCTAGGAAGACGCCGATTCAATCGATCGAGTTGGCACGGCGATCGGCGAGGCGGTGCCAGCGATTTCAACTTCATCTTAATTTTGTTTTTTGTTTTAATCACGATGAATTCTAACTCATCCCGTTCTCAAAAGGCCCAACCGTCTTTTTCTGCTGAGGATTTTGCGAAAGCCCTCGAACAACAAGATTATGACTTTCGTAAAGGTCAGAAGGTCCGAGGTCAAGCGTTTGAATATGTTTCGGAAGGGGCTTATATTGATATTGGGGGTAAAGCAGCGGCTTTTCTCCCCCTAGCAGAAGCGTCTGTAAAGCCGGTCAGCAATCTGGCGGAAGTGGTACCCCTCAACGAGGAACGGGACTTTTTGATCGTCAGCGAAGCGAATGACGAAGGTCAAGTCAAGGTGTCAATTCGCCAGATGGAATTGCGGAAAGTCTGGGAGCATTTAGCTCAGGTGCAGGAGAATAATGAGTCTGTGCCAGTCCGGGTGATTGGTGTGAATAAGGGTGGGGTGACGGTTAATGTGGAAGGGTTGCGCGGTTTTATTCCGCGATCGCACCTCAGCGAGCGAGGGAATTTGGAGCAGCTTATTGGGCAGAATCTGAGTGCTACGATTTTGGAGGCCGATCGCGATCGGAATAAGTTGGTGCTCTCTCAGCGCCTACAAGCTCGCGCCAAGCGCATGAGTCAACTGGTCGTGGGTCAACTGGTTGAAGGTGAAGTGGTGGGACTCAAGCCATTTGGGGTGTTTGTAGATTTAAATGGGGCGACGGGGTTGCTCCATATTAATCAGATCAGTCAAAAGTATGTGGCGTCTCTCCAGACTCTGTTTCAAGTGGGACAACCGATTAAGGTGGTGATTGCGGAGTTGGATGAGTGGAAAGGGCGGATTTCTCTAACGACGAAGGTGTTGGAGAATTATCCCGGGGAGATTCTGGAGAAAATGGATGAGGTGATGGCAACGGCTCAGGAACGGCGATCGGCCAAGAGTGAA
>CAYUEH010000336.1:0-6289 GCA_964442465.1 uncultured Laspinema sp.
AAGCGATTTTTGACACCGAGGAAGAGTTGCGACAAGGCGGATTTCGCTTGTTTCCAATTCTGCGAAAAAATCAACAGAATTTGGAATATGGGTATCGCTTAAAAGGGAAAGAATATGCAGAAGACCCCATCGAATTGGCGGTCCGTCCTCCCGAAAAACAGCCGAATTTCATCCAAAGTGCGATCGCTAAGTTGAAAGAGAGTTTTTCCGGCACTCGCAACTCAGAGGTCAGTTGAAAGGCGTTCAGAGAATTGAGGTTAGATGGGGTTTTCCGGGGGAATATCCCCATCAATACCGATTAGGATAAGTCAATCGTGGAAGCAAATAAGCTCTGCAAGCGATGTAATTGGGAGCCGATTTGATAGAGTAAATCTCCTTTGCCCAAAAGATAAGCAGCGGAGGTTTCTTGTCCGCCTAAAATAATGCTGGAGTCGGCTTCACTGGCAGTTCTCAGGGCAATTCTTCCCGGCAAATTTGAGCGGATAATCGGTGTAACTACCTTAGCTTCTGGACGTTGGGTGGCAATAATCAGATGAATTCCTGCTGCTCTTGCCATTGCCCCGAGTCGTTTAATGCTGAGTTCGAGGTCGGTGCGAATTTCTTTTTCTGCCATGAAATCGGCATATTCATCAAAAATGCAGACAATGCGCGGTAAGGGATTTGTGGCTTTGCGGTTATAGGAGGTAATATCATTACAGCCTGCGGATTCAAATTTGCGATAGCGAGTTTCCATGTCACAGACGAGTTCTGCCATCAGGGCGATCGCCTGTTCGCTTTCTTTGACAATGGGTGAGAGCAACCAGGGCATCTTTTCAAATTCAGGGAAGGTAACACGCTTGGGGTCTACTAAGGCAATTTTCAGGTGACTGGGTTGATTGCGGACCAGAAGACTTAACAGCAGCGATCGCAAAAATTCACTTTTTCCGCTTCCGGTTGTCCCGCCTACCAAAAAGTGGCAGGTATTGGGGTCCGATAAATCCGCTTCAATTAAGTTGCCATCTAAATCAATACCAATGGCAATTTTGACGGGAGCATCCACTGGATTTTGTTGGCGATGAATGTAATGGGAAAATTCCGCAGTTTGGCGATCGCCTCGGGGTAAATCCACACTCACATATCCCGCTTGGGGGGCAATTAAAGGAGCAACAGGAATCCCTAATTGCACCTGCAAATCCGCTGATAATTTTAAAATCGAGGCCACTTTTATCCCCGGCGCGGGTTTGAGTTTGACCCGGATAAAAGCCGGACCAATGGCTGCGCCTAAGTAATCAACATTAATTTTAAAAGATTTGAGCGTATCGGTCAATTGTTGCCCGATCGCATCGGCATTTTGGGTGGGTTTGGGGACGGGAGTTTGCGGCGGAGTCAGGGGGGGTTTCACTGCGGGGGGAGGAGAGTTGAGGGGAGGCGAATCCACGGCAACCGGGCTGGATTCAAAAAATGTTTGACACTTCTGCTGTTGCGGACATATTTCGCACAAGTGAGCTTGGGGAGTGGGCGGGGGTGGATTGGGATGGGAGGGTTCCCAGCGCAACCAATCCCGCATTTGTTGGAGTTTATGGGGAATCAGTTGATGCACTGTGGGTTCTAATTCTTCCCAAGTATAGTGATATTCTTTAAATTCCGGTAAAACACAGTAAACCGCTGAATCCACCGGGCAGTTTCTCTGTTGTTTGAGCATATAACTATACAAGGCAACCTGGGCGAGTTGAGCGCTAAGATCTGCCGTTTGATAGGTTTTATACTCCACGGCACAGAGGCGATCGCCTTGCCCATGCATAATCAGATTATCCACCTGTCCTTTCACCAATTGCCGAGAGCGATCGGGTAAATCGAATTGATAATTGAGGCTAAATTCCCGGGCAATAAAGGTTTTCGCCAGCACAGAATCCGCCGAGTAAAATTGACGATTCGTGACTAATAATTCCGCATATCGGTGGATTAGTCCTTTTAATCCCAGCCAAATTTGGTTGAGGGCCGGTAGTTTATGCGGTTCCGCTTGCATCGTGGATTGGAGATAGGGATAAAACCGCAAATCATAAAAGCGGTTTTGCATCTCTTGGGCGAGGGTGTTGGCATTCAGTTTAGGCGGGGAATCCGTGAGAAACTCGGTAAATTCTGGCGCTTCTAAGATTAAGTCAACAAATTGCTTGGCGAGTTCGTGGAACGGGTTACCAATGCCGAAAGCATTGTCTGTGGGAATAAACATCGTCATCTTCCCAAACTTCTGTCCGAGATAAAATAACCGGGGACATTCAAATGCCACGCGCACATTAGTCGCCGTCAAAGATTTGGGGTCAGAGGATTCTGATTTAGGCATAGTAATAATATCAGAGATTGGAGAGGGCTTAGGTTCAGTAAATTGTTTTAATTTTAGATAAACTTGGGCGAGATAAACCGTATCCATCTTGGCATATCTTAATTGCCGTTGACTGAGGGGGCGCTGTCCCCAGTCGCTGGATTGTTCTTCGGTATGGATATCAGAAAATTGGCAGAGTTCGGCGGCGAGGGTTTTGAGTTTTAAGTTGGAAACCCCGAGGCGATCGCGTTTCAATTGTCTGGCCCATTTTAAGGTACAGGTGACATTCTGGGACTGAGATTTTCCCAAAAATCTTAAATCATAACTGGCATTATGAAAGACTTTTTCAATGTCAGGATTAGCCATGATTTTGCCAATAAACTCCTGGACTAATTCCCGTTTTTCCAACACATCCAGAATATAGGCAAACTCTCCAGTGCAGTCCGTTTCCTGGGCGAGAACTTGAATCAGAGAAAGTCTCGGAACAGGAGTATGCCAATCAGCGACTTCCGTATCAATCCACAGAATCGGATGAGCAGTGAATTGGGCAATGGCAGATTGAATCTCAGCGGGTCGAGTCAAATAGAACATTAGCTAATAGGGTTAAGGTGGGTTGCGGGTTTCCCTCAAAGGGTTTTGAAAGCCACTACAAAGAGCAATTTTAGGCTATTTAATCGGCAATCTGTTTGAGCCTAGACTTGCGGCACACGAGAGATGAATTGGCTCTTGCGATCGGTTATAGGACCGATTAAATCAATTTTTCTTTCCTGAATCAGTTCATCAATCAATTGATTTAGTCGTTCTGGAGAAACCGTATCAAACCTAGCATGAGCATTGTGAATCGCCGTCTCTCGGCCTAGCAAATGTTGAGTAATGACCATATTTAAAATAAAGTCTTTAGCGGCTAAATTTTTTGGGGCAGCCTCTGGTTGACTTGGGTCAGAATCAGTTTTCGGAGTAGCAGGAACAATGCCTAAATCTTGCAATAAAATACATTCATGCAAAATCTGCGTTTCTTGGATGAGTTCCTGCAACCGGGTCAGGGTGATCACTTGATCCACAATCACCAATTCTCCCGCGAGGGCTTCTTTAACTAGGGTGTAATAAGTGGCGAGATAGTGCAGGGAGTCGAGATGGGGGGTGATATGACGATGGGGAGATCCCGTAAACAGTTGTTTAAACAGTTTATATCCCTTGAGTTTAGATTGTCCCACTGGTTCAGCGCGGATTAAATAAACCGGAGTGTTCGGATGCTGTTGCATTGTGCGACGGCAGGCATCCATCACAAAGAAAAAGGTTTTCATGTTCGGGTCTTCACTCCAAACCACCCCAATCGGTGTCGGTTCACCACTGGGTTGATAGGAGAGGGAAGAACTGGCTAATTTGTCGCTCAGTAAAAATTTCGGCGTAACGGGTAAGCGCAATGCCTCCATCGCCGCTTGTAACATTTGAATCCGCTCTGGGGCTGAAAAATAACTAATTTTAGCCACTTTTTTCTGAGTCTTTTTAAACTCTTCAACCCAGAGCAATTTCAAGCCAGAACCATAATCTGCCGGGGGTGCCGGTTGTCCAATTTTATACTCTTCAATCAGTTGCCGACCCAATTGCAACACTAAGCGAGGAGTAGTCTTGCCACTGGGAAACTGTTTTTCTAAGTCTTGGCGAGTTAAGGGATAAATCGGAGAAAGGGGTTGAATGCTAGTTTGTTGATGCAGGGGATAAAGACGAGTTGCCCAGATTGCTTCGCCTTCGTCTAGTCCCATTCGTTTGAGGGTAATCACTTTGTGAATTCCCGCTTTATCAGAACCCTGAATTCGTTGTAATGCAGTTTTAAAACTATCTCTTACCATGTTGATAACAATTAAAAAATTGGTAATTCCCTCCAAATGTATTCGAGTATTTAAACTCAACAAGGGTTGCAAATTTAAAGAACCACCAGACCCCATCCCTACCAACTCGACATTATCTAAACATAACACAATGGGTTGAGTTTCCGTGGATATTTTCCCCAAATTCGCTAAGATTTCCCAAGCCGCTTCTTCACTTTCGATGGAACGTTTTAATTTCAGGTCTTGGAGAGAATCTTCACTTAAATCATCCCCGCGCAACCACTCGCAGGCTAGGGGATAGAGTTCTGGGTTGGTGAGGTCATACAAAATCCCAAAAAAACTATCGGCTTGGGCAATTCCGAGGGATTGATAGGTTTTTTTGAGGTGGGTGATAAATTTTTTACGATTACTCTGGAGTAAGGTCCAGACTTGATCATCAAAAATCCGCTGTTTTAGGGAACGATTGGTGAAGGCAGACAGACTTTTGAGCCAAAGCATGAGTTGGGAATCGGTTTCCCCTTCTGGAACCTGCATGAGACTATCAACGGTGTGGCGCAGGAGATGACGTCTCATCCATTCATGGTCATCCCAAGGGGAAATGTAGGCAAAAAAGGCTTTAGGTTTCAAAGTTTTTTTGAGGCGACCTAATAGATAACTTTTTCCCGAACCCGAATCCCCCAACAGCATAATCGTCCGGCTATGATGGTCCTGGGCAATTTGGTCCACCAAGGTTTCAATCTCAACCATCGCCTCTTTGTGAATCGAATCAACGGTGAGTGATGCTTCTGGGTTTTCTCTCCAAAAGTTACCCGTTTTAAATGAAATCGGGTCGAAAGGATTAACCGATCTTTGAATAATTGTGTCTATAGATACCATACCTGAAATTACCGAGTGCTAAAGGGTAAAAATGCCAACCATCAAGAGAGTCAAAAACTAACAATATGCAATAAAAAATATGGGTCCTCCGATATTTTGGGTAATTCCTGCGTTGATTTGTTCGACACTGTAGGGGATTGTATCGACTAAAGAACTTAACTCAATTTTATTCTCGCCTTCCAATCGATAGAGGGCTTGATCTAGTTCTTGGCGGGATAGCGGGGGTTGAAGTTTCTGGCGCAGGTGAAAAATTGGTAAATAATTGTCCGTTCCTAATTCTTGGTCTAAAGCCTGAATCAGTTGCAAAATCTCTTCATCACTGGGCTTTTTAGTTGAGACTGGGGCGGCAGTTTCTGGTGCAGGAGAGGTCTGCGGTAAAGCGGCTTTTTCTGGTAGCTGAACTTTGCGGAGGAACCGCAGATAGTCCGTCAGCATTTTGAGGGTAATATTAGAGTTACGTTCAGACTCGAACTCATCTCGTAAAAATTCTTTTCCCCGTTCCGTCAGCCAAACTTCTTTGAATTTTTTATCAATAATTTTAATGAATCCCCGGGCGGCTAAACTTTTAATGACCGCTTGTCGCTGATCCGCAGCAACTCCAGTTTGTCCAGGGGAAATGCTGCTTTTAGCCGTGGCTTTTAGGACTTTTAATTCCTGTTCAGAGATCGGCAAGGTAGTGGGGTCGGCTTGAAGTAGGGATTTTCCCGGAGGGGCGATCGCCAGTTTTTTGATTTCTTCCGTAGAATCAACTAACCCGCGTTCAATCAGTTGGCGACAGATGCGATTTCTTTCTGAGGCTTTCGTTTTAGAGTTAGGCTTAACTTCGGCGATCGAGGTCCGATAATCCGGATATCCCAATAAGTTCAAGAGAAATTTGAGTTCTATTACATTCATACGTTCACCCGTCCCTTGCCCAGAATAACAACTACCTGAATTTATCATGGCGCGATTTGGCACCGGATGCTCGCTTTTTTACAAAACTTTATAAATTGGCGAGGGTCCGGAGTCACTCTTTAAAAGCCCTCCACCCTAAATGGGGGAGTTTTCACCCGAACAAAGTCTACCGCTTATTTTTGTTAATAAATATTAAGCTAATGTTCCGGTTTCACCTCGGATCAGGTAAGATGTAAAACGATTCCGTAAGGCACCGGATTATCCGGGTAAAAACCTTGAGTTTCCATCCAGACCTTTGCCGAAACGAGAGCGAAGTCGAAAGTAAACTAATCGTCAGTTACTTGTTGCCAGCCCTAGGCTACACCCCCGACAGTTGGCATCAAGAAGTTGC
>CAYUEH010000337.1:0-6270 GCA_964442465.1 uncultured Laspinema sp.
TGAATGAAGGGATTCGGGCTTGGATGGCTCCGGTTGACCAGCCTCACGAAAACTTTGAATTCCCTGAAGAAGTTCTACCTCGCGGTAACGCGCTGTAGAAATTTCCAGCAACCTAACTCAGTTTTGAGGTGGGTTTAGTCAAAACCCCTACCATCTGGTAGGGGTTTTGCGTTGAATAGCCGGGGTCACTCCCCCTGGACTTCTTCATCCAGGGCTTTTCCGAAGAGTTGGGACCCCCAGGCAGTCCCTGAAAAAATTTAGCCAGATAAAAAACAGCAGAATTGGGAAATTTACAATTTCTTGTGTTATGCTAGTTGACAGAAAGTTTATTGAAATAAAACCCGCTTAGGGTAAACAGGAGGTGATGCCTATGTCAGATAGTAGTAAACGCATAGGTCATCAGATTGGAGCAAATCGGCTGTGGGCCGGGGCTGTTCTCTAACAACTGGCTTTAGTCCCTTGGGGATTAAAGAAAATTCTTGAGAACTAGGCTGGTTGGGAGTTCCTCTCGGCAGTCAGATTTCAATCTGAAGACCAACTAGACCGCTTTCACCCTCAGCGTCATAGTGAACACTAAGCGCCCCCGGTGAGAGCGGATAGTTTTTTTTAAGCCGTAGTTATTCGGCAATTAGAATAGAGAAAAATGCTGGGGAGCGGAAACCCGAGTCCGGGAAAAATTTCGGTTAACCCTCTTAAATTATTAAATTATTGAAGTCAACAGGGAGAATCAGATGGCTCAGTTGTTAACAGACACAGAGATTCAGGTGCGGTTGAGTCAGCTTGGGGGCTGGACCCGAGACGGAAAAATTTTGCGCTGTGAAAGAAAATTTAAAGATTTTATCGAGGCGATCGCCTTTGTGAATCAATTAGTTGAACCAGCCGAAACCGCTGCACATCACCCCGACCTAGAAATTTCTTACAATAAAGTTACCATTAGCTTAACCACTCATGATGCGGGGGGCTTAACTGAAAAAGACTTTCAGATGGCCCAGACCATCTCCGAGTTGAAATGAGTTATTCTCCCTTAGAGAGTGGGTTGAGACGGATTAAATTCTCCAAACAAAATTTTTGTGATACACTGTGCCCATCAGGAAACTACAGACGTAGCACCAGCGCAATCTGGAGGTTTTCTAAGTAGGAGGAACGAATTGATGTGACTCTTGACTCCGTAGGGGCTGGCTTTGGGAGCCAAAACAGGTCTCTGTTTAGGAGACATCAATTTGAAAAAATCAAAAGGCAGATCTCAACTCAGGGAAAATGTGTCTGGCAAAACCAGGAGTGGTCCGATCTCCAAACAAACAGAGTCCTTGTTTGGAGGGTTCCCCAAGTAACAGGCTGACCTGTAACCTCGAACTCCAGGTGCTAACCCCCGATCAATGTCAACAGTGCTCGTCGCTGAATTTATCGGAATCTGACGGGAAAGGGGATTGATCATCCCTACCTGGATACCTGGAACTCCTGAATGTTCGGGAACCCACTCCACCGAGTCTCGAACATTAGTCCAGCAGTCCCTTATTGATAGTCTCAGGTCTGAATAGGCTGATATTCTTGAAGGCCAATTGTCAAAGAGTTGTCAAAGTCGTTTTAAAGGCTCAAGACAAATATCAATACCCAAGGTATTGCAATTGCGGTTACTTTATGATATGGAAATCTTATGGTCCTGGCCTGTCACTGATGCGCTGTTAGGTAGACTTAACCATTCAAATAGTGCGTGCAGGTTTAACCGAGCTCCGGCAATACAGCCTTAGAGTTAACGCAAGAGTCTCATCGGAGTGAAATTGTTGACACAGGTAGACAGCTATTGTTAAGTGACTCTCAATTGTAGCACAAGATTGACGGGGAAAATGGAATAGGGCCGCCTTTCCTCCCTGGTTTCAAGCGCCAGGGCTTCCAGGCATCCGGTACTTTCAGGTGAATTCAGGTAAAGCTGTGAACAGCGATCGGACAGTAACACATCACTCGCTTGGGGTCTTTAATACCCCGGAATTAAGCAACGAATATGTAACGAGAGCCGAATTAGTAGAGGAGCTATTAGATATTGGCGCAGCGCTTTCGAGTACATATTCCTTGGGCGCGTTGTTGACCCTCATTTTAACCAAGAGCCGAGAACTGACCTGTAGCGATGCCGGGAGCGTTTACCTGGTCGATCACACCGATGAAGAAGTGCCAAAGTTGTTGTTTAAGGTAGCACAGAACGATTCTCTGCCTCAAGTGTCATTTCAGGAATTCGCCATACCCCTGACGCCTAAAAGTTTGGCCGGTTATGTCGCCCTCACGGGAGAAAGCCTCAATCTGGCCGATGCCTACGCCTTGCCCCCCACCGTCCCTTATCAGCTAGAGCGCAGTCTTGATCGAGATCTGGACTACTCGACTCGTTCGGTCCTGGTGCTGCCCATGCAAAACCGTCAGGGGGAAATGATCGGCGTACTCCAACTGATTAATCGCAAGACTCAGGCAGATGTGGTGGTCACCCCAGAAAACGTGACGGAAGTCACCCAGCCTTACTCAGAATGGGAAGAGCGAATCGTTAGAAGTTTAGCATCCCAAGCGGCGATCTCTATCGAACGGAATCATCTGCAAGAAAGTATTGAACATCTGTTCGAGGGTTTTGTGACCGCATCGGTGCAAGTCATTGAAGCACGGGATCCCTGTACCTTTGGACATTCTGAGCGGGTGGCCGAACTGACCGTGCGCCTTAGTCAAGAGGCCAATACGGTGACCACTGGACCCATACGAGATGTCAAGTTTAGCGTTCGTCAAATCCAAGAAGTCCGCTATGCAGCGTTATTGCATGATTTCGGCAAAGTTGGGGTCCCTGAAGCGATTTTAGTCAAGCAGAAAAAACTTTATCCATCCCAACTAGAGGTGATTCGCCATCGCTTTGCTTTAGCGGAACGAACGATGGAAATGGAATGCGCTCAAAATAAGTTTAGGTATTTGATTGAGCATCCCTCCCACCTTCATCGCCACCCCGAAAATGCCTGTTCTCATTGTCAGGAATTGCAGGACCTCGATCGGCAACTCCAAGAGAAGATAGAGCAACTGAATAGTTACTGGAAGCTCTTGTTAGAGGCTAATGAACCGCGTATTCTAGCGGAAGAACCCCTCGCTCGCCTCCGAGAACTTTCTCAACAGATCTATCGAGATGTGGATGGTCAATTAAAGCCCTTGATCGATCCCGAGGAAATCACTCAACTGCTGATCCCGAAGGGGAATCTGACCCCAGAAGAACGCTTGTCCATTGAATATCATGTGACTCATACCTATGAGTTTTTGAAGCGCATTCCCTGGACCCGAGACCTCAAAAATGTGCCGAAGATCGCTTTCGGCCATCATGAAAAGATCGATGGATCGGGGTATCCAAGGGGATTGAAAGGAAATGAAATTCCGATCCAGGCCCAGATTATGACCATTGCCGATATTTATGATGCGCTCACCGCAGGCGATCGCCCCTACAAGAGAGGATTGCCTGTAGAAGCGGCCCTGAGAATTCTCCGGGAAGAAGCCAATCATAACAAAATTAACGCGGACCTGTTGGAGTTATTCGAGCATCGTCAAGTTTTTTCAGTCCTGGGCCACTCTCCAGAGGTCGTCACCCTCGAAAGCGCTTAATCCGGACGAGAGCATCACCGTTCATGGCGATTGGCCTTCTTAAAACCTTTTGATTCAGGCGATCGGGGAACTCCAAAATCTTAACTTCAGTCATCCCTGGGAGCCTATTGCCTCAAATCGAGCATCGGCTGGCCCTGAACCGAAAATTTTCAGTAAAAATAGGGTTTATTTGCCCTTGAAGTAGAAAAAAAACACCAGAGAACTGAACCGTTCAAGGGTTACCATCGTTCGCAAGAAACAACAAAGACTTGCAAATCTCCGGTTCCAATCGAAGTAAATCTGTTAATCTATAACAGAAGTAAGCAGCCACTATCTCGCTGACTATATAATGAGTCGAGAGTTTGTCAGAAGCAATAGGCCCTCCAGCCAACTCCGAAGCCAGCTTGATCGGGTTACTAAAAACCCGATCAGAAAACCGAGCCTTCGGGTTGAGGATTTTACATCCTCATCCTTGATGAGGCTAGTTTTTCCATCGGGGACATTAATGATTGGAGGGGATGCCTCTGGTTCTAGGCTCTGCCGTAGCACCCCCACCCTAGCTAGTGGGGACCTATAACTGTTCCGGCTAAAAATCTATATCGGTGCAGTTGAGAAGTGGATATAACCTATTAAGGGGTTAAGAGCTATCAAACAGCTCTTTCTTTCCTTCTTTTGGCTTGTTATCTCCTATCGGAAAGATTGAGGAGAGACGCGAGTCAAATCGTTTAGATCATTAAAGGTGTGAGGAGAAGAGGGAAAATGTCTAAAGTATTGTGGAATTCTCTGTTGGTTAATCCAGCAGTTTTAACGTCAGCGTTAGTCGGAGCGGCCTTAGGGTCCTTGGTGGGCGCACCGGAAGCGATCGCCTCCGAAACCCAAGCTGATTCTATGCCCGTGGCCCAAACCAATGAGTTGGCTGCACCCACTGCATTTTCAGCAGGCGGATTTGACCTAATCGCCCAAGTCCAACAAGACGCACCGTCGGCCACCGAAACCGCCAACGTTTTACAACAACTCAATCAATACAGCCGGGAAGGGGGTGGCACCAACAACATCGCCCAAGTCACCTCCGTGTCTCAACTCCGGGACGTGCAACCCACTGACTGGGCTTTCCAAGCACTCCAGTCCCTGGTTGAGCGCTATCGCTGTATTGCCGGTTATCCCGATGGGACCTTCCGTGGGAACCGCGCCTTAACTCGTTATGAATTTGCCGCTGGTTTAAACGCCTGTTTAGAGCGCATCAACGAAATTATTGCCGCCCAGCTTGAAGGGATTCTCAACAGCGACGATCTCTTAACCCTTCAACGCTTAACTGAAGAGTTTGCCGCAGAACTGGCAACCTTGCGCGGTCGGGTAGATGCTCTCGAAGTGCGCGTCGCCGAAATCGAAGCCAATCAATTCTCCACCACCACCAAACTTTTTGGCGAATCTATCTTCGCCTTATCCTTGTCCGAAGGAGGAAACAGTGTCGGTGGCGACGTCGATAGCGGTGTTCAATTTGGCACCCGCACTCGATTGAACTTCGATACCAGCTTCACAGGCCGAGATCTACTCAGAACTCGACTCGAAATCAACAATCTCGATGCCTTCTCGGGCACCAATACCTTCACTCCCGAAGGGGACCTGAAATTTGCAATTGACGACCCTTATCAAGCTGGAGATACCACGGTCCGCTTAGATAGCTTGTTATATAGCACGACCGTTGGCCCTGCTAATGTTGTCTTTATGGCAAATGCTGGGGCAGTGGATGACTTCGCCAGCACCATTACCCCCCTTGATGGCGATGGTGGCAGCGGTGCTCTATCTCGGTTCGGGACCCGCGCTCCGATTTACAACATGGTTCGGGGTGCTGGGGTTGGTTTGACCTTCGATGCCGGCCCTGCAGAAGTTAGCCTTGGCTATTTAGCAGAAAATGCCTCGACTCCCACCCGTCGCAACGGCCTGACCGATGGCCCTTACGGAGCCTTAGCCCAATTAGTGTTTAAACCCATTACGGGTCTCCAACTCGGTCTGACTTATGTCAATGCCTACCGTAGCGATATGCGTACAGGTAGCCAGCTCGCTACTCCTGTATCTTCTCTAGCCCCACCGGATGGCTTAACCACCATCAGCAACGCTTATGGTGTTCAACTCGGCTATGATACGGGAGCCTTTGCTGTGGGAGGCTGGGCCGGTTATACCAACGCTCGCATCCTCGACCAAGGTCTCAAAGGTGACCTGGGCATCTGGAACTGGGCTGTTAACTTAGCCGTTAACGCTGGACCTCCGGGCAGCCAATTTGGGCTAGTCGTGGGTATGGAACCCCGGGTCACCAACGATGATTTTAATGGAGCCCTCGAAGATACGGATACTTCTCTGCACGTTGAAGGGTTTTACCAATATCAACTGACGGAGAATATTGCCATTACTCCGGGCTTTGTCTGGTTGACCGCTCCAGATCATAACGATCTCAACGATGATGTGGTCATTGGAACTATCCGCACCACTTTCCGATTCTAAAACCATCAATTGGGATCAACCCCCGGGCTAAAACCCGGGAATTCAATTCTGGATGCTACCTTGGTCTTAATCTTTTGAAAACTGGGTAGCACAGATATTTAAACCCCCCTTATTAATGAGGGGGGTTTTCTGTTTAATCTGTTGATTTAGGGAAAATTTAGGGAAAATTCGCCTTGAATC
>CAYUEH010000338.1:0-1473 GCA_964442465.1 uncultured Laspinema sp.
ATTTTTAGCCACGGACCGCATTTTAATTTACCGTTTTAACCCGGACTGGAGTGGGGTGATTGCCGTTGAATCCGTGGGTTCTGATTGGATGTCTGTCAAAGGGATTGAAATCGAAGATCGCTGTTTCATTGAAACCCATATTCCCCTGTACGCCCAAGGTCGAATTCGGACCATTGATAATATTCACAAGGCTGGACTGTCGGAATGCCATGTAGAACTCCTCAGTCAGTTTGCAGTTCAAGCGAATCTGGTGGTTCCTCTGCGACAAGGGGAACAATTATGGGGATTGCTGATTGCTCATCACTGTAGTGGCGAAAGACAATGGCATGAATCGGAAATTGAATCCCTGCGGCAGCTTTCGGTGCAATTGTCGATCGCCATTCAACAATGTACGCTGTTTGAGCAAGCTAAAACTGAACTGCTGGAACGCAAACGGGCCGAAGATGCCCTGCGCGAAAGTGAGGAACGGTTTAAATTAGCCGTATCCGGGACCAATGATGGGATTTGGGATTGGGATTTACAAAATGACCAGATTTATTATTCCCCAGTCTGGATGCAAATTTTAGGCTATGAAGAGGGGGAATTACCCTCTCGGGTTAGCACTTGGTTTAACCGGGTCCACCCCGATGATTTGTCTGAGGCGATGCAAACCCTGCAAGACCATGTGCAAGGGCAAAATCCCCATCCGCTTTACTATTATCATACCCACCGCATGGAACGGAAAGATAAAAGTTGGATTTGGGTGGAAGTGAAGGGGAAATGTATCCGGAATGAACAGGGGGAAGCGTACCGACTGACGGGAACATTAACGGATATTACGGAACGCAAACAGGCGGAAGAAGCTTTGCAGGAAAGTGTCCAACGGGAACGAGCCCTGTCTCAAGTGATTCAACGAATGCGCGAGACGCTGGATTTGGAAACGATTTTTTCAGCAACCACCCGGGAATTGCGCCAGGTGCTCAAGTGCGATCGCGTGTTGGTTCACCATTTTCATGACGACTGGCGAGGTGAGGTGGTGGCCGAATCCACGGGTCCCGAATGGATGTCTTTAATGGATAACATCCAGGATTTACCCGAAACGGCGGTGAACCTAACCGGGGGCGACTCTGATTTGCTAGGGGACAAAGAGGTTGGACTGGAAGATTGCTATATGCAATCCGCCCGGACTGAGGAGTGGAATTTAGGCTTGACTTATCTGGCGGTTGAAGATGTTTATAATGCGGGCTTTGATGAGTCTTACTTGAATATCCTAGAGCAATTTCAAGCCAAAGCCTATATTATTGTGCCGATTTTTTCCGGGAATAAACTTTGGGGATTATTAGCCAGCTATCAAAATAGCGGTCCTCGCCACTGGAAGGAAGCAGAAATTAAAGTGGTGGTTCAAATTGGCAATCAGTTGGGAGTCGCCCTCCAGCAAGCGGAGTTACTGGAAAAAACTCAGCGACAATCATACGCGCTCCAAAAAGCCGCCCT
>CAYUEH010000338.1:1573-2891 GCA_964442465.1 uncultured Laspinema sp.
TTAAATGATATGTTTCAGCTTAAGGCGGATTCCAAGCAACTGGATATTATTTTTGAGGGGTGCGATACCCTTCCTCAGTTTGTGAAAACTGATGAAAGCAAATTGCGTCAGGTCCTGATTAACATTGTTGGGAATGCCATTAAATTTACGGAAACAGGGCGGGTTATCCTCCGGATTGCGGTGAAAGATGCCCCCCTAGGGGTAAATCCTGGGGAGGGGGATATTTCGGGTCCAAATTGCTCGGGTCAATGTTTATATTTTGAAATTGCGGATACGGGTCCAGGTATTGCTCCGGAGGAAATGGAGAAATTGTTTGAACCCTTTGGACAAACAGAAACAGGTCGAAAATCTCAGCAAGGGACGGGTCTGGGTTTACCAATTAGCCGAAAGTTCGTACAATTAATGGGAGGCGATATTCAGGTCACCAGCACCGTGGGGCAAGGAACGGTGTTTGCCTTTGCCGTGGCGATCGCACCAAGTAGCGAGGGAGAGGTTCAAACTCGCCAACCCAAGCGTCGTGCCGTTGCGATCGCCCCCCAAGCTCAGGGGAAGGAATCTCGCATCTTAGTCGTGGATGATGCCTTTGAAAGTCGTCTATTGTTGAAGACAATCTTGCAATCCATCGGATTTCAAGTGCAAGAGGCGGAGAACGGCCAAGAGGCGATCGCGGTTTATCAAAGTTGGAAACCTCACTTAATTTTAATGGATATGCAAATGCCCGTCATGGATGGTTATGAAGCCACCCGACAGATTAAAAGTACCGCTCAGGGTCAAAAAACGACCATCGTCGCGTTAACCGCCAGTGCTTTTGAGGAAGAAAGAAAAATGATTTTAGATGCCGGTTGCGATGACTTCATTCGCAAGCCGTTTCAAGAAGAATTGTTGCTGGAAACCATCGGCAAATATTTGAATATTGACTATATTTTTGAAAACCTCTCCCCGGACCCCAACCTCCCCCAACCCGATAGTTCTAAACCCCAGTATTCCCTCTCCCCAGAGGCTTTAAAAATTATGCCCGAAAGTTGGATTCATCAGCTTTCCGATGCCGCCATGCAATGCAGCGATGATTTAATTTTACACTTACTCGAAGAACTCCCCCCTGATCTAGCCCCCTTGTCCCAAGCCTTAGCCGAGTTAGCTCATAACTATCAGTTTGATCGGATTGAGGAATTGACTCAACAGGAGGGCCAATGAACACTCAACCTGTTCAAACCCTCCAAAAAGATATTTTAATCGTGGATGATACCCAAGATAATCTCCGCTATCTGGCCACGATTTTAACCGAGGAAGGCTATAAAGTCCGCAAAGCCTTAAACGG
>CAYUEH010000338.1:2991-6221 GCA_964442465.1 uncultured Laspinema sp.
CGGGACGCCGAATTAAAAATTCAGCAACTCAATGCCGAACTGGAAACTCGGGTCCAAGAACGCACCCTGCAATTAGAACAGTCTAATCAAGAGTTGGTTCAGGAAATCAAGGAACGCAAGCAACTCCAAGAACGGTTACTCCATTTAGCCCTTCATGACCCCTTGACAAATCTCCCCAATCGTGCTTTATTTATGGAACGATTGGACCAGGCGATCGCCTTCCGAAAAGCCAACCCCCAGTATCAGTTTGCCGTCCTCTTTTTAGACTGCGATCGCTTTAAAGTCGTCAACGATTCTCTCGGTCATCTCGTCGGCGATGAACTCCTAATTGCCATAGCCAAACGCCTCCAATCCGCCCTCCGAGAAGAAGATACCTTAGCCCGGTTAGGCGGCGATGAATTTGCAGTCCTCGTCGAAGAACTCCCCACCCTCGACCGCGCGCAAACCATCGCCGATCGCATCTTAAACTCTTTAACCGAACCCTTTCAACTCTCCCGCTATGAAGTCTTTATTAATGCCAGTATCGGCATTACCCTCGGCAGTTTCTACCACGAAAAACCCGAATATCTCCTCCGGGATGCAGACACCGCCATGTACCGCGCCAAAGCCCTAGGAAAAGGCCAATATTACCTCTTCGATCCGGCCATGCATGACGAGGCGTTAAACCGTCTCCAGCTTGAAAACGACTTGCGACGGGCCGTAGAACGACAAGAGTTCAAAGTGTATTATCAGCCGATTATTTCCCTAACTACCGGCAAAATTTACGGCTTTGAAGCCCTCGTGCGCTGGCAACATCCAACCCGAGGAGTTATCTCTCCCATCGACTTTATCCCCGTCGCCGAAGAAACAGGTTTAATCGCCCAGATTGACCTCTGGGTATTAGGAGAAACCGTTCGACAACTCCAAGCATGGCAACATCAAAACCTGATTAATGACACCGTAACTTGTAGTGTCAATTTATCAGCGCGGCATTTTCTGCAATTTTCATTTATCCAACATCTGCGGGAACTCCTGGAATCTACACAAATTAATCCGCAAATGATTAAACTGGAAATTACCGAAAGTGCGATCGCCAATCAAAACCAAGCCACCCTGGACATTCTCCATCAAATTCGCGACTGCCAGATTGAATTAAGTATTGATGACTTTGGCACCGGCTATTCTTCCTTAAGTTACCTAGAAGAATTTCCCGTCAATGTCCTCAAAATTGACCGGTCCTTTATCAATCGCATCGATGACCCCGAACATCAGGGCGGATTGGTTCCCGGTATTATCGGAATCGCTCACACAATGGGTATGATTGCGATCGCCGAAGGGGTGGAAACTCCCATCCAATTAGAAAAACTCCGAGGATTAGGCTGTGATTTCGCCCAGGGATACCTCTTTTCTAAACCTTTAGATCCAGAGGCGATCGGCGAATTGTTAGCCCGTTCTCCCCAGTGGTAACCCTCAATTAGGACTTGCTACAGCACCTGTTGCAACAACAAGCGGGGGATAAATCCCCCGCTTGTAGGGGCCCTTCGCGAAGCGCCCCTACAGTCCGCCAATCGTTTAAACCCCTATAGGTTGTTGCAACTGCTGTAACTGCTCTAATAAGCGGCTCACTTGAGCATTGGGTTCTAAAAATGAAAACAGATGCTTAAACCGTAACTTGCCCTCAATATCCAGTAAATACTGGGCCGGTAACGGTGCACCCAAAGCTTGTCCGGTCCCATACGCCCGAAACACTAAACAACTCGGGTCGCACAACACCGGCATTTTTAATCCCAAATCCCGGATGACAATTTGAGATTGACGTTCATCGGTACTGGTAATTAATAACACTTCCGCACCGGCTTCTACAAACTGCTCATAAGCCGTATTCATGGCCTTAATGTGAGGAAAACACAGGGGACAATATTGTTTTTCCGTAAAAATGCGAGTAAAATAGAGAATGACAGGTTGTTTTTCGCGGTATTCAGAAAGGCGAATCGAACCCTCGCCATTGACATGAGGAAGTTGAAAATCAGGGGGGCAAACTTCTGGGTAGAGTTTATTGAGGGCAGGAACCGGCAGAAAATTATTGAAAAAGCGTTGATTGAGTAATCCTCTAAAATCCGTAGATGTCAACATGGTTTAAACCTCTTGATCCGATGCATTAAAGAAAATCATTCATAAATTGTAAACCCAACTCAATCCCTGCTGAAGTAGCTTCGGGAAAGAGTTGGGTTTCAAAGGGTTGAAAGGGAAGGGGGATCAAGTTCCCATCGCGATCGCCTCCGATGCCAATCCCAGCAATGGGAATTAGATAGCGGCAAAGAATTCTTTAGACTTCTTGGGATCCGGGTTCATCGTCTTCGCACCGGGTTGCCAACCTGCGGGACAAACTTCATCAGGGTGAGTTTGAACGTGCTGAATCGCTTGCAGAATCCGCAAGGTTTCTTCGACATTACGGCCAAATGCCAGGTTATTGATAGTGGCGTGCTGGATCACACCGTCTTTGTCGATGATAAACAGTCCACGCAGAGCGATTCCCGCTTCAGGATCGAGGACATTGTAAGCGGAACTAATTTCCTTCTTGATATCGGAAACCAGAGGATAGTTCAAGTCACCGAGACCCCCAGACTTGCGATCGGTTTGGATCCAAGCCAGGTGAGAGAATTCACTGTCAACCGACACACCCAACACTTCGGTGTTCAGTTGGCTGAATTTTCCATGACTGTCGCTAAACGCGGTAATTTCCGTCGGACAGACAAAGGTAAAGTCTAACGGATAGAAGAACAACACCACATATTTACCCCGGTAGTCGGAGAGTTTGATGGTTTTGAACTCTTGATCCACAACGGCAGTGGCAGTGAAGTCGGGGGCCTGTTGGCCGACGCGGATACATCCTTCGGTCATTGTTTGATTCTCCATGTTATGAGGGTTAACTGGCGCGAACAGGCTGTAGCGTAGGCTTGGAAAGCACGCTCACGGCGATTAACGCACCTGATTCTTTACGAACCGTTACAAGAATATCATAATCATAACGATTTTGAGTAGGGTTGTCTGGGGATGGGGGGGATGGGGGGGATGGGGAGGATGGGGGGGATGGGGAGGATGGGGGAGATGGGGGAGATGGGGGAGATGGGGGAGATGGGGGGGATTGCTCATGTTTGTAGTAACGACTTCAGTCGTTGCACTCGTGTGATGGCTGGTGCCATCACAGGAGCAATCTCAGAGTAAACCTGCTGCTGGGTTGGCAACTGGAG
>CAYUEH010000339.1:0-6215 GCA_964442465.1 uncultured Laspinema sp.
CGATCGCATCTTGGCAATGGAAAATAGCGTTCGGGGTATCGCTGAACCCGCCTCCGTTGAGGATAACAGTTGCTTTGCCCCGGCCTTGACCACCTTTTGGGGCGAACCGATGGAATCTTCTCCGGCGTAGGTTAGGGCCAAAAATCCAGTGTTGCGATTTGCCCTGGAAAAAATTGGTTCTTTCGTTGGTGGCGATCGGTTAATCGTGACTGAACCGATCGCCGTACTTAATCATCATGATACCTACCAGTGATTGCGGTCGAAGAATGGAGATTTTGTGTATGCTTGCCCGTTCAATTATTATATCAGAAACAATTTTATTTTTTCCAAAACTCTTGAACCTTATAAAATTTTTAAACTGATTATCCTGTATTTAGAGAGATTAAAAAAATAAAGTCTACTGAACTGTTCCTCCAGTTCAGTAGACTTTATTTTAAGGTGATAGGGGTTTAAAATGGGATGAGTTCATCGGTGTCAACGGGGGAATGACCATTGGATTGAGCGGTTGCCACGCCTACAGGTTGTCGGTTCTCAGGAGAAGCTGCTGGGGCATTGGCAATGCGAGGTTGAGTGCTCGGGAGCTGAGAGGGTGACAACGGAGGTTAAACCCAGACAGGGCAATTGTTTGAGATAATGGAGATGTCGTCAAAAAGCGGGTGGCCTTTGGAGCCACCCTGACAAAAAATGCTAAGGACATTATACCAAAAACTATTACGAATCCATTTGAGCGAGAGTCAAGCACAGACGTTAGAACTCTTAGTTTTGATGCTTCAAATTTATCGGCAAGTCAGATTATCAACCCTCGCCAACGTTTTTCCACAACCCATTCAATACAGCAGTCGCGTCCGAAATATCCAACGATTTCTGAAACTCCCCCAACTTTCTGCTAAGTTGCTGTTCCAATAATCAAGGCCGCTTTAAAATCTGAATTTAGAGAAAAACATTTAAATAGAGAGCAACGGAGAAAGCGCTCAAAATTAAGATTTAAAACCAAAAACTATGTAGCGGTTGCTCTCGACCGCACTCAATGGAGAGACCGAAATCTCTTGATGGTCACGATAATTTGGGGAAATCATGCTTTACCAATATATTGGGAGCTACTCCCAAAGTTAGGCAGTAGCTCTTTCCGGGAACAGAAACGGGTATTAGGGCCGGTGTTGGCCCTGTCTTTAACCTTATCCGGTTGTAGTGATAGGAGACCGTGAGTTTCATAGTGCTAAACTCGCATCCTGGCTCAGAGTAAGGGGTGTAGATGTTGTATTTCGTCAGAAAAAGAGTGCTTTTGTAGCTACATCATGCCAGCCAGGTAAGTCTTTAAAAACCCAAGGATTTAAGTCGGGCGAATCCCATTTTTTTAAAAATGTAACCTTTCAAAAATTTGAACCTATTCAGGGATTTAACCTAGGAGTTTATTGGGAAAAAAGTCACCGAGGAAAAAAGGTAAAAGAACCGTGGTATTTACTAACTACGCTCGATAACCCCAAGCTGGTTAAGCAACTTTATCAAGCGCGGTGGGGTATCGAAATGATGTTTAGAGATTGTAAAAGTGGTGGCTATAATATGGAATCAACTCGGGTGGATTCAACCCGATTTTTAGCCTTGGTTTTGTTGATTACTTTTGCTTATTGGCGGGCGACACTAGGAGGTCATGAGTTTGAAGCTAATCACTTAGTAGCTTACCTTGGTCGAAGCGAAAAAACTCCTAATAATTTTCCCCATCACAGTATTTTTTGGCTCGGATTATCGGGTTATGCTTGGAGGCAGTCCCTAGTTTTCTGGCAAGAAGAGATGTTAGCATTGATGGCCCTCAAGCCTCATAAAGCTCAGAATTTTCGGCAAGGACTAAATGCTCTATCCCTTGTACAGCAATCAGTCTAGCTGTCTTGTCACCCTCTCAGGCTCGGGAGAGAGACTTCGACGGAGACCGAGTTTCCTGGGCGGAGGGTTTCTACCTCTTGGATGTTGAAGTTCGCGACTTTATCTTTGTGGGTTTGGCGATCAACGGAAAAGATGTTGAGTTCTCCGACGGCAATAACAACGCCACTTATGCCTGCTTGGGCAATAGTTTGTGCAGGTTCACCATAAGCGGTGAAAGCCAAGGGACGGATTTGGGTTTGTGTGCCGTCAAAGAATTGAAATGAACTAAATCCCATGACTTGAATGTTGCCATCAGAGGTATGGCCAACTTGGATGGAATCAAATCGCAATTTTAAAGAAAAGATGTTCATGTCAAAAATTCCTCATTCAAGTGTTCATAAAAAAAGCGCGGTCGCGCCAACAGACACGACCACGCTCATGAAAATGCAAAATTAAACTAAAAATCGGTAGAATTGGGAGCGGAGTTGTTCGAGAGCGAATCAGCCGGTTTGCTGCCGAGGAGTTCTAAACGGCGGCCTTTGATGATAGGTTTAGAACGAATTTCTCCCGTATTCGGGTCGGTCCATTCATCCAGATTGAGAGAGCCAGAAATGCCGACTGTCGAGCCTTTACGCAGATAGTTGGCAGCTACTTCAGCAGTTTTACCCCAGAGTTCGACGGCAAACCAATTGGGTTGGTCTGAGCGAGAGTTTGGGTTGACAGCTATCGAAAATTTGGCAAGAACTCGCCCGGACTCGAAATAGCAAATTTCGGGGTTCTGACCGACTCGTCCGACAATGTGAGCAGTATTCATAAGGGATTTTCCTTATTTTTGATGTAATTTTCTTCATGACAATGGCGCATCCGCGCCTAATTAATTTAAGTAATTTGCTACAAAAATAAAAGATGACTGATATCCGCTAAACTAGCCAAGGTCTTTTCTTTAGGGTTCGCAGTTGATGGGATGGCAGTGGTAAGCATCAGCTATGCCGTAGGTAATGGGGTTGAGGGGTGGAGATGCGATCGCCATGCATCTGCTGCTAATTCTGCGGTCGGCTGGTGCGATTGCCTAAGCGCTTCGCGCAGGCTTCGCCAACGGCATAGCTGATGCTTACCGCCACGGATGCAAGACCCACCCAGACAATATGTATGTCATGGATGGCGGTGGTATGCGATTGGTTTGGGCTACTTGGCGATCGCTTCCAAAGGACACAATTTGAAACCATACCCTTGCCAACGCCTGCCCTGAGCCAGCTTCAGCCGGACTGATTCACGAGCATCGGACTGTGGACTAGATAAGTAGGCGATCGCTTCCCAGAAATTATGGGCTAAATGGGGATAGTGTTGTCGGATTTGGAAAGTTGGGCAATTCTTATGCAGTTGACGAAGGAACCCGAGGCAAACGTCTATTTTGTCCTTGAAACTGCCCAAATTTAGTTTGCCAGTCAACTGCAACTCAGGTACTACTCTAATTTAAAAGTGTCAGGAGAATTACAAGTCATGTCAAAAGATTTAGCTAAGAGTCAAAGTGGATTAAATGAAAAACTCACACACCCTTTGTATTGTTTATTAGGTGGTATTAAATTCGTTACAAAACAGCGAATTTACTTGGGAACAGGGATTTTTGTAGCCTCCTTAATCGCCTCGACCGTCACCGGAGTATTCGCTCTGCCGATTGTCCATCCCTTAATAATGTTAGACAAAGACAAGGGTCTTCTAGCAAATTATCTCACTCAAAACCCCATCCCGGTCTCAGAGTCTTATAAACTTCAGCATCCAGATCCGGTCATCATCGCCATTTTCAGTCCGGACGGGGAACACATCCTCACCGCCTCTGGGGAAATCGCCCGGGTCTGGGACCGCCGTGGTGAATTGCTCACCGAACTCACTGGCCATCAAGATAACGTTATCAGCGTCAACTTCAGCCCGGACGGGGAGAGCTTCCTCACCGCCGCCGGTGACATCGCCCGGGTATGGGACCGCCAGGGTCAGTTGCTCGCTGAACTCACTGGCCACCAAGGTACAGTCCTTAGTGCCAGTTTCAGCCCGGACGGGGAGAGCATCCTCACCGCTGCCGGTGATGACACCGCCCGGGTATGGGACCGCCGTGGCAATCAGATTGCCGAACTCACTGGGCACAAGGGTTCCGTCATCAGCGCCAGTTTCAGCCCGGACGGGGAAAACATCCTCACTGCCTCATTCGATAAAACTGCCCGGATTTGGGACCGCCGTGGCCAAGTTATGGCTGAACTCATTGGCCACCAAGGTCTAGTCATCAGTGCCAGTTTCAGCCCGGACGGGGAGAGCATCCTCACCGCCTCCTTGGACAAGACTACCCGGGTCTGGGACCGCCGTGGTCAGCTTATTGCTGAACTCACCGGCCATCAGGGTGCGATCATCAACGCCAGTTTCAGTTCGGATGGGAAGAGCATCCTCACCGCCTCAGCGGATAACACTGCCCGGGTATGGGACCTTCGGGGGCAGGTTGTGACGGAATTCACCGGCCACCAGGGTCGCGTCTACACTGCCAATTTCAGCCCAGATGGGGAGCACATCGTCACGGCTTCAGAAGACAAGACTGTCCGGATCTGGGACCTTCGTGGGCAGATGATCGCCGAACTCACTGGCCATCAGGGGGAAGTTTACAGCGCTAGTTTTAGCCCGGATGGAGAAAGCATTGTCACCGCTTCCTGGGACAACACCGCCCGGGTCTGGGACTGCCCGAGTCAACTCTTCACCGAACTCACCGGCCATCAGGGTTGGGTCAACAGCGCCAGTTTCAGCCCCGATAGAGCGCTTTGGTTAAGCCAATTTCAATATGTTGGGGAAGCATCCAAATAGTAATCATAAACGTCCCTTACGGTTTCCTCATATAAGATTCCGGTGGAGCTTGACGTTTGATAGTGGGTGCTGTTTGGTAAATGTAGGTCCAGCCTCGTTCGGCATCCTCACGCTCTAAGGCGGTGACTTTTTCTCGCCCAACCAGCCCCGAACTAAATAACTTTTGAAGGTAAACACTCACATTGCCTACAGCCTTTTTGCAAGTTCTTCCTTGTTGCCATACTACAATTTGACTTGCACTAGCGGGGCCTTTTTCTTCCAGAAAATTCAATAACTGCTGAAACTTATTTGAAATTGGCCCAACTAGGCGGACTTCTCCTTTCTCGTCGATAGTCCATATTGCCTTGGAGGGATTCAAGCCGTGAGCTTCACTTTCAAGACTTTCGATTGCGATGGAGCCTACGTTGCTGAAAAGAACTGGGGTTTTGTACGTTACGGCTACATTAAATGCAGACTCTAGCAAGATTTTAGCGACAGAAGGCGTCAAAACATCGATTGTTTCCAAGTTAATAATATAAAGTCTATCCTGTTGAGTAGGTTGCCAATATTTTTTAAGTAATTCATCCATTACTGATGTACGGAAATTTTTAGCGCCTAATTCAATCAGCGCTATAATTTGTCGGTTTTGGCCTTCAATTACTCCATCTGGATAACGGACTGTGACCTCTTTGAGCAAATCTAATTGTTTAATCAGTTGCATCTGAATAGTTCCTGTTTCTGGGCTAAAGCGTGACAAGTTCGCTGCAACACCAAACACCCTCTGATTCTAGTCAACCACAACTGGTATCAACCCGATGCAATCGCTCAACGAGCCGATCGCATCGGATGCAAGATTGAGCTAGATGCAGCGACAACTCACGGATGGCGGGTGGGTGCGAGATGGGGGACAATGCAATCAAGCATCATCCCCATTACCTGTTAACTACAAATCGCTACAGGCATTAAGTGGTTCTCAATCAAAGATAAAACTTGAGAAGTCTCACTATCTAAAATCCCGTCTACGATAGTTTGAGGCAAATAAATCGGTGCAGGACGAGAGGTTTCTTGCAAATCTGCCAGTTTGACCACACATTTTCTCAAAGCTGTTACGTCAGTTTGCTCACCAATTTGAGTGAATAAGTTGACCACTGATAGGTTGTTAGAGATAGGAATTACCCGAATATCTCCTAAACAACATGATAGCAAACTATCTTGATAGGAGTCGGAGACAGTGGGATAGCGTTCGCATATTTGCTGGGATAGTCCAGTCATCACTCCATTGAGACTAACCTCGTGACAAATGAACCCATATCGGATATCGAGCAAATCATATTTAATTGTCAGGGATTTATGACTGAGTAAGCTCCACAGTTCACTAACCATTGACCGTAAACTATTTAGCCCATCTTGCTTAACTTTTAGCATGATATCCGATTGCCCAAACGGAAAATATTTACTTTTATGCGAGTCATTGAATTTGTCAAACTGCTGAAGGTATTCTAATTTTTCAGGATTTTCTCGCAGATGCTTGTACCACA
>CAYUEH010000340.1:0-6194 GCA_964442465.1 uncultured Laspinema sp.
TTGCATTCCGGCTGCACCACCGACCACTTCCAGGATTTCCTGGGTGATGGCGGCTTGACGTGCTTTGTTGTAAGTCAAGGTTAATGTATCCATGAGTTCGCTGGCGTTTTCGCTGGCGTTGTTCATGGCAGTCATTCTGGCAGCTAGTTCGCTGGCTGCTGCTTCTTGCAAGGCGCGCAATAACTGGTTATTCAGATATAGCGGCAGCAAGGCTTCCAGGATTTGAGCCGGGTCTTGCTCGAAAATCATGTCCCGAGGGAAGGCTTCCGGTGCAGCAGTCGTAGCGACTTTTTCGCGCTGGACATCGAAGGAACCGCCTTTACTGGTGAGGCGGAAGACTTCATCATCTGGCACTTCTAAGCCTTGGCGATCGAGGGGTAACAGGGTTTGCACCACAGGTTTGGAACTGATTAAGGACACAAATTTGGTGTAAATCAATTCCACGCGATCGACGCTTTCCGAGAGGAACAACGAGAGCACTTCGTCTGCAATTTCTGAGGCTTCTTTTGCGGTCGGAATCTGTTCTAAGCCGATGTAGGAGGCGTCGATGGGGCAGTTGCGTCGGCTGAAGTATTGATTGGCTTTGCGTCCGACAATCACCAATTTATAATCGAACCCTTCGGCTTGGATTTCTTTAATCCGCGCTTCGGCACGTTTGATGATGTTGTTATTGTAGCCGCCACACAAACCCCGATCGCCCGTGACAACGAGCAATCCTACGGTACTCACTTCGCGCTGTTTCAACAAGGGCAAGTCCACATCTTCAAACCGCAAACGAGTTTGCAATCCGAACAGGACCTGGGCCAAGCGATCGGCAAAGGGGCGAGTTCCGAGAACTTGTGCTTGTGCGCGACGCACCTTAGCTGCTGCCACGAGGCGCATGGCTTCGGTGATTTTTTTCGTGTTTTTTACTGACTGGATGCGATCGCGAATCGCCTTTAGATTTGCCATAATCCCAAATCAAGAATCAAGAATTTAAAATTAAACCTAATGCATGAAGAATTGAGAATGAAGAATCTAAGAAACCTTCCATTCTTCATTCCCAATTCTTCTCAATTGCTGGTCCTACAGAGTAGCCATGAAAGACTGAGTGAATTCGGCGATCGCCTCTTTCAACAAGGTCTCAGCTTCATCGGTCAATTGCTTGGTGCTTTGAACGATTTCGCCGTATTTAGCCTTGCTGGTCCGCATATACTCACGCAGACCTTTGGTAAAGTCGGTGATTTTTTCCACCGGAACTTTATCCAAATAGCCATTAATCCCAGCGTAAATAATCGCAACTTGCTCACTCACTGGCAAGGGCGAATATTGATTTTGTTTTAACAGTTCACGCAGGCGCTGACCCCGGGCCAATTGTTGCTGGGTGGAGGCATCCAAGTCGGAAGCGAACTGAGCAAATGCTTCTAGTTCAGCAAACTGAGCTAATTCTAGCTTCACTTTACCGGCCACTTTCTTCATGGCTTTGGTTTGTGCAGCCGAACCCACCCGAGACACGGAAATACCGGCGTTCACTGCCGGACGTAAACCGGAGTTGAACAAGTCAGAAGATAAGAAGATCTGACCGTCGGTAATCGAAATCACGTTGGTGGGAATGTATGCCGAAACGTCACCGGCTTGGGTTTCGATGATCGGTAACGCCGTCATGCTGCCTTCGCCCATTTCGCTGCTGAGTTTAGCAGCACGTTCCAATAAGCGAGAGTGGAGGTAAAACACATCCCCAGGATAGGCTTCACGTCCGGGGGGACGACGCAGCAGCAAGGACATTTGACGATAGGCTTGGGCTTGTTTGGACAAGTCATCGTAAATGACCAGGGTGTGCTTGCCTTTATACATGAAGTATTCGGCAATGCTTGCGCCGGTATAAGGGGCGAGGTATTGCAGGGTTGCGGGTTCGTTGGCGTTAGAAGTAACAACAACGGTGTAGTCCATCGCACCTTTTTCTTGGAGGGTGGCGACGACTTGAGAAACCGTGGAGGCTTTTTGACCGATCGCCACATATACGCAGATCACGTCCTCACCCTTCTGGTTGATGATCGTGTCAACGGCGATCGTGGTTTTCCCGGTTTGACGGTCACCAATGATTAACTCACGCTGTCCCCGTCCGATGGGAATCATGGAGTCAATAGCGGTAATCCCGGTTTGCATCGGTTCGTACACGGAACGACGCTCAATGATACCAGGGGCTTGAGATTCCAACAAGCGGCTTTCGGTGGTGTTGATGTCGCCTTTGCCGTCGATGGGACGACCCAAAGCATCCACAACCCGGCCAATCATCGCTTCTCCCACGGGGACCTGAGCGATTTTGCCGGTGGAAGTCACAGAAGATCCTTCTTGGATATCGTGACCGTCACCCATTAACACCGCACCCACGTTATCTTCTTCTAAGTTGAGGGCGATACCAACGGTGCCATCTTGGAATTCTAAAAGTTCGCCGGACATGGCTTTTTCCAAACCATAAATCCGTGCAATTCCGTCTCCAACTTGGAGCACGGTACCCACGTTAGAGACTTTAACGTCTGTATCGTAGGACTCGATTTGCTGGCGAATAATATTGCTAATTTCGTCGGGTCTGATGCTGATCATCTCAGTTTTTGTTAGGGGTTGCTGGGTAGTTTTTTCTGTAGGGTTTAGGGAGGGTCGGTTCCCTAAATGATTTTCTGTGGGTTAGCTGTTGCTGCCTAACCGCACACCAATCCGCCGCAGTTGTCCGCGTAAGCTGGCATCGAGGACTTGCGAACCGACTTTAATCACGACACCACCAATTAAGTCAGCATCGATTTTCGTTTCGAGTTCGACTTGTTGGGCGGAGGTAATTTCTTTGACCTTATTCCGAACGCCTTCCTGTTGCGCTTCATTCAACGGTACTGCGGAGGTCACCTCAGCGAGTACGGTTTGATTGAGCTTCCGCAGGAGCATCAGGTAATAGCTGGCAATTCCTTCGATGAAGGGAATGCGTCTGCGGTCAATCAGCAACATTAAAAAGTTGCGGGTAAAGGGTTGAACAGAATCCCCTAAAATCTGGCCGAGGGCATTTTTCTTGTCCGATTCTTTGATAATCGGACTGCCAATAAATTGAGCCAAATCGGGAGATTCTTTCATCAAGTTCAAAATGCCTCGCATATCCTCGCCAATTTGTTCGGTGAGGTTATGCTCTTGCGCCAAGGACATCAAGGCTTGAGCGTAAGGTTCAAAAACTTCTGACTGGATGATACTCATCGATTGCCTCCGAGCATCGCAATACTGTTATCAATGAGTTGTTGCTGTTTGCCTTCGTCGAGTTGGCTTTTAAGTTGACTTTCAACTCGTTCTAATGCCATTGTTGCCACTCGTTGGCGTAATTCAGCCATTGCCCGTTCTTTAGCGGCGTTGAGGTCTTGTCCAGCTTCTGCTCTCAAGCGTTCTAAATCTTTTTGAGCTTGGGCGGCAATTTGTTGTCTTTCAACGGTGGCGCGTTCTTGGGCTTGGGCTTTGATGTTTTCAGCTTCAGCTTGAGCTTGGGCTAGTTTCTGCTGTTGGTCAGACAGTTTTGCGGCTGCATCTTTCTGACGTTTTTCAGCTTCTTTAATGGCAGATTCGATTTTGGCGCGGCGTTCGGTTAGAATGTTTCCTAAAACTTTCCGACCGAAGTAGAACAGCACGCCAATGACGATCGCCAAGTTAACAACGTTGGTTTCAAAAAAGTCTAAGTTAAGACCGAAACCTCCTTCTGCTGCTCCTTCTGCATGAGAAGCGAGCAACCAAAAAGTTCCCAGAATCATAAGATGGATAACTTCCTTTACTTAATGCCGTCGTGCGTTAGATTGGTTAGAATGTTTTTACTGTTTAGAGGAAAAGTTTGATATAATGCTTTGCCTCTAATATTACTCTAACTATTGACTAAGTTGGTGCCGACGAGTTTTTCGAGAATCTGGCGACTTAAGGCATCGACTTGCTGTTCTAAGGAGCTCATCGCTTCTTGCTTTTGCTGCTCGATTTCTCGTTGAGCTTGCTCTCGTTGAGCTTGACTTTCTCGCTGGGCTTCGGCGATTTGGTCCGCTGCGGTTTTCTGGGCTTCTGCTTGCGCTTGAGCAATAATCTCTTGCGCTTTTTTCCGACTTTGGGCTAGTTCTTGTTCGTATTGCCGTGCCAAGGTTTCTGCTTTCGACAGGCGTTCTTTAGCGCTTAGTTCGCTGGTCCGAACATATTCGTTGCGATCGTCGATCGCCTTGCCGAGAGGCTTATAAAAGATCGCGTTTAAAACTACCGCCAAAATGATGAATTGCAGCGCCATGATCGGTAAGGTGGCGTCAAAATCAAATAGCCCACCTTCCTTTACCGCTGTTTCAGCGGCTAGTAAGATCGTCCATTGAATCATAGTAATTGAGCCGCTATTGCTTTGGGGGGTTGAACGGAATGGAAATTGAAACAACAGCGCCCGGTTGTAGAGGGGTGATTTAATAATTTATTAACTCACCCCTCTACCCCTGGCACCGCTTTAATCTTCTTAGGCGAAGGGGTTAGCAAACAGCAACACGAGTGCGACCACCAAGCCGTAAATCGTGAGTGCTTCCATGAATGCCAAGCTCAACAGTAAAGTCCCCCGAATTTTTCCTTCTGCTTCTGGTTGACGGGCAATCCCTTCTACTGCTTGTCCTGCGGCATTACCTTGACCGATACCAGGGCCGATCGCAGCCAAACCAACAGCAAGGGCAGCAGCGATAACGGAAGCAGCAGCAATTAATGGATCCATGATTGGTTGTTTCCTTTAGTACAAAATGAACGATGAAAAGAATGAACGAACTCAGATTTTGGCGGTTCGATCGCGCTCAAAATCTAACTATCAAATCCTAATTTTAGTCGTGATGTTCTTCGCCGTGGCCTTCCATCGCTTCACCGATGTAGACCGCCGCTAAGGTGGCGAAAATCAGGGCTTGGATCGCACTGGTGAATAGTCCCAAAATCATCACCGGAAGGGGGATAAATAGGGGCACCAACAACACGAAAACCCCCACCACTAACTCATCTGCCAAGATATTTCCGAATAGACGGAAACTCAGGGAGAGAGGCTTGGTAAAATCTTCCAGAATGTTGATGGGCAACAGGATTGGCGTAGGCTGGATGTATTTAGCAAAATACCCCAAACCGCGCTTGCGTAATCCGGCGTAGAAATAAGCCAAAGATGTCAGCAAGGCCAGTGCTACAGTGGTGTTGATATCACTGGTCGGTGCAGCTAATTCGCCGCCCGGAATGTGAATCAGCTTCCAAGGCACCAACGCTCCAGACCAGTTGCTCACAAAGATGAACAGAAATAATGTGCCAACAAAGGGCACCCAAGGCCGATATTCTTTCTCTCCGATTTGGCCTTTGGCTAAGTCTCTAATAAACTCCAGGGCATATTCCATAAAATTTTGAAGGCCACCAGGGATCCGTTGGATGTTCCGGGTAGCTGCCAAGGAGGTGACAACCAGCAATCCCATCACAAACCAGGAGGTCATGACCACCTGACCGTGAAGCTTGAGACTGCCAACTTGCCAATAGAAGTGCTTGCCTACTTCCAATTCGGCGATCGGGAGCGAATTAAAGGCGTTTAAAACCTCTAGCATATCCATTAAGCGGGGTTCCAGAGGGACTGGATGGTTTGCAAAATGCCTTATCCTATTTGGAGTCCGGCAAAAGGGTCGTTTGAAGGACGTAGACGAGGAGCGCGGCTTTATATGTCAGGAAACCCAGAAATATGGGCATCACCTGTAGCTGATCCCACTGAGTTGCTACTATAATCAACCCAATGAACATCGCCAGTCTGCCTTTACTCAGACTCTGCTTTTGATTGCCGAGACGCTCAACATCTCTTGCCAACATTCTCAAGTAAACCACACCCGTGCACGCCCCGATCAAATAATTCAGGGCAATATTGAGCGAATAATAGAACCAAACCGAGACAAACACGACGATTGTAATCACAAGGGTCGAGACCAACAGCTTTTGTTTAAGCTGATGGTACTCATCCATAGAGGAATCCCTTGTGGAATTCTCCTGTGGTTCACGAGTCTCGTTGGGTTCGAGTTCTCGCTCTTGGGAAGTGGGTTCTTCAGAAGGGTCTGACAAGTTCACTCTTAGTTAACTTAAGCCCAGATCGTTACACCTGGACGCTAACAGGCCAAAATGAATAATATCACGCGCCGGTAACATAACTTAAAAAATAATAAATTTATCTG
>CAYUEH010000341.1:0-4890 GCA_964442465.1 uncultured Laspinema sp.
GGTCTAATTCAATGATATAATCTTTTCCGTAGGTCTGATTTTCTAAGGTGTCGATGAGGGTTTGGGGAAGGTCCTGAGTGATTTCCGGACTACAGGAGGCAGCGGCAAGGGCGATCGCCGCGACGGTATCCACATCTCCGGTAAAGGCGATGCAATCTTGCAGCAGTCCACTCAGGGAATGATTGCGGGCGATCGCAGTTAAAGCGGCTTTGACACAAATCCACCCGGTTGTTTTAACAGGTCCTTGCCAGGGTTGGGACCATTGATAACCGGGGATGTAGGTTTCAATAAATTCACCCAAATTGAGTTTGGGTCCTCGATTATAAATAAAATAATGAGCCATTAAAGCAGCAGCACAAGCGGCATTAATGCCATCGGGGGTGTTATGAGTAATCGCCGCTTGCAAGGTGGTTGCTTCCATCACAGCTTCTGGAGTTGCTAATATCCCAATGGGTGCGGCACGCATGGCGGCACCACTTTTATCACTTCTAACGTTAATTTTAGCTAAAAAGTCGGCTCCATCTTCGACTTGTAGCAAGAAGTCATAAAATTTGTGAGCGTATCCTTGCCGGGGGTCGCGTTTAAATGCGGTAACGAAGCGATTGGCGACTGCCAGGGTTGTCCAGGGTTCTCCAGATACTAAAGTTTCGGCGATCGCCAAGCTCATTTGAGTATCATCGGTGTAACATCCCGGACAAATTTGATGCCGAGGATGTTGAACATAGTGGGTTAAAGTATTCTCCGAAATCATCTCATCGGCATATTCAAATCCCGCCCCGTAAGCATCACCAATTGCTAATTCTAAGAGCATTTTTATCCTTTTTGAATCCCCGACATGGACAGGACCAGGCCCTGTCCTGTTCAATATTTTACTTAAAAATTTAGAAGACGCTGGGCTAGGAAAAAGCTGGAAATTGACTTAGAATCCACGGCTTCTCCATTGAGAATTGCCAGTTCCAAGTCATGAGGCGTCATTAAAACGGTTTGGATATCTTCATCGTCATCCAATTGTTGCGGCGTGGTTAATTTTTCTAAATCTTGGGCTAAAAAGGCATAAATGACTTCATCAGAATACCCCGGTGCGAGGAAAAACTGCCCTAATCTTTGCCATTGATGAGCACGATATCCAGTTTCTTCTTCTATTTCCCGTTGGATGGTTTGAAAAGGGTCTTCATCATGTTCAACAGTTCCAGCCGGAAATTCGAGTAGTCTTCCTTGGACGGCAAAGCGATATTGTTCTACTAAAACGAGTCGTCCATCTGCGGTAATGGGAATGCAGAGTGCGCCGCCTGGGTGTCGAATGCATTCCCATTCCCCTTCTGCACCATTGGGAAGGCGTAAACGGTTGACATCAAAGCCAAATTTTCGACCGGAATAGGAGAGACGATGTTGGAGCAGGGTGGGGGGTTCTTGACCGAATACCATAGTTATTTAAAACTGCGATCGCTGAATGTGCATAAGAAGGATGAGACAGAGGAATTCGATGCAATTCCCTGGAGACTGGATCGAACTTAATTTAACCCTGACGGTGCGTTTAGCCAGAGCGGTAACGCACCGGATTTTAGGGGGAATTCCCACCCCTTAACTCGGGGTGAATCAGAGGTTAGTCTTGCTTGACCTCAAAGCCGACTGCGGTAATGGCTTGTTTGAAGGATGATTCGGAAGCGGCGGAATCTAGGGTAACCGTTTTGCTTTCTAAATCAATATCAACTTTAGCATCAGAATCAACCGTTTTAATTGCGCCGGTCACTTTTTCGGCACAGCCTTCGCAGACCATTGATGGAACTTTTAGTTTGAGTGACATTGTTAAACCTCGTTTACTTTACTGCTTCCTATTGTGATGGGAAAGGCTGATTTTTGCTATCTCCCCTCTGGCAGATTTGTGGGAATTAACTGCTGATCCCCTCGATTCATGGAATAGATTTATCAATTGTACAGGGTTTGTACCCCCCTGGTGTCTATTCGTTGCAGAAGTTGCCCGATCGCCTCGCCGGATACGGGATCCACCCAGTCTGGGGCGATTTCTGCTAACGGCACTAGGACAAATGCTCGTTCTTTCATCCGAGGATGGGGGACTTCCAAGTTGGGTGTTGCCACAATTGCATCCTCATAGAAGAGTAAATCTAGGTCCAGGGTTCTAGGTCCCCACCGTTCCTGGCGGATCCGTCCGAATTGCTGTTCAATCTCTAATAAACGCGCTAATAACTGATGGGGGGTCAGTTGGACTTGCACTAAAGCACAGCCATTGAGATAATCAGGTTGCACAGGGCCGATCGCTGCGGTTTGATACCAGCAGGAGGTCTGCTGTACCGATATCCCAGGGGTCGAATCTAAATGAGCGATCGCAGAAGCCAAAATCCTGGGAGAGTCACCCAGATTGCTTCCTAGTGCGATCGCTGCGATCGCTGATGTCATGGTTTCAGAGAGTAGGGGAGAGTCGGCATAAACAAACCGTTGACGAGTTCTTAACAGTTACCTGGTTATTTTACCGGCTAAATTCATTCCGATTACAGCTCAAATCCAGAAAATTTATCTCGGGGTTTGCCTGAAAGCTCTGTTGAGCAGTTGGTATTCTCAGCTTTCAAGGCTCTAATTTCATCCCCCTTTCACCCGTTTATCCTCAAATGTATCCTGTAAAATTTTTAGGATATAGAATTCAATCAGTTTAAAAAATTCAATTCAAATGAGGTATTTTTAAGATAAAATCAAACTTTATAAAATTAATAAAATTACATTTAAAAATTACAAAATAGGCTTGCTTTAGTACGAATTTTACAAAAATTTTCTGTAAAATTCGGGTCTGGGAAACAAAAAATGGCCGAGTTTAGGTCAATCCATTTAAGATTGGATACATTAAAGTAGAGGGAAAAAGGGGATAACCCGGGTCCCTCGAAGAAAAAATCAAACGGTTAACGTTAAAGAAGTCCAGTAATTATGTTATCAATCCTAGGGAGCGAAGTTTAAAATCTAGCCCCTAAAATAGTATCAGTTCCACGACCCCACTATGCAACCGCCGCTAATCTGCCACTTTTTGATTGGGATCCCTGGTTGTGGCAAATCTAGCTTTGCCACAATGCTGACAAAACTGACGGAGGGACGAATCGTTTCGACGGATGGGATCCGCAAATCCCTCTATGGGGATGAACGGATCCAAGGAAACTGGGAAGCGATTGAACAAGAGGCGATCGCTCAGATTCAAGCTGCGATCGCGGCAGGAGACAGCGTAATCTATGACGCCACCAATGCCAAACGGGGATGGCGGATGAGTTTGCTGTGGAAATTGCGGCAGTTTGAGGTCCCCTGGATGGGGTGGCAGTTGGTGACGCCTTTGGCAACCTGCAAGCGATGGAACCAAACTCGCAGTCGCCAGGTCCCAGAGGGGGTCCTGGAGTCCATGTGGCGATCGCTGCATCAGTTTCCTCCCCTGCTGGCAGAAGGGTTTGCCGCATTGCATCAAGTCAATCCAGAAGAAGGGGTTCAGGAGGCAGATATCCAACGCAAAATCCAACGCCTGCGCGATCGCCACCTAAGAGAACCCAGATACTCCTGTTGTCACCCTCAATACCATCGGTATTCCAAGTTGCAGGATTTCGATCGCCTCATGCACTTAATTTCCCTGATTTTGCGCTATCCGGGAATCGGCAACCTGCAAAACACCGCGCCATCGGTTTTAGAAACCCTCTTTGACCCCCTCCCTAAATTTAGCAGCGCCATTGAAGAAGTCAGCGCCATTATGGGAAAATTAGCCGGAGAACTCTATGCCGACTCTGTTGCCTTGGCATGGGATCTCGAATGGTTGGAAAAGAATCATCTCATTGGAACCGGCGGATTTTGGACTGGCAATTTTCCAGAAATTCAAGTGGAACCGCTGAAAAATTTGAACGTTTCACCCCATCCTTACTCAGGAATCAGACCCTTTAAACGAGTTCTGGCAACCATTCGCTTTCTGATCCATCATCCCGTTTTTCGCGAACCAGGACCCGCGAATTTTCAGGCATTGGCGATCGCACTTCAGAACCAGGGAATTATTCCTCAAACCGGAGACAATTATCTCCATAAAGATATCGATCGCATCCTCAACCCCTATAAAATTTTATCAGATTTGCCCTTGAAACCCGGTTATTTTGCAGGAACAGCGATTTTTTCCCCCACGGAGTTAAAGCAAATCTATTGGTTGCTCCAGTCTCAGGAATGCTATCTCAATGACCCCCTCGCTCTCTCCATTTCCCACCAGTTAAAAGACCGCATGGCACTGACGGAGTTAAATGGTCACGGTTTTGATGCTTATCCCATCCGGGAAATCGCCCATTATAACGCCCGGGATTTTCCCTTTATTCCCCGAATCGAGGCGGCGATCGCCCAGGGAACCTTACTAGAATTTAAACGCATTCCCGGATTTAAAGACTTATCAAAAAATACCGAACATTTATTTTTAGCTTGGCCATTAAAAATTATATTTTATCGAGGGTCCTGGTATCTAGGCTATGAATGCGAAGGCGGCAAAGAACCGGGATTATTTCGCTTGGAACGATTGGACCGATTGCGGGTCAATCAAGAAATGCCCACCTCCCGCAGCCCAGAAATTCAGGAAAAATCGGGACGACAATTAGAAACCCTTTACCAAGAAAGCGCTGGGATATTTTTAGGAACCAGTACCACCCAGCAGCGCCGTTTTCTCAGTTCCAATCCCGAAAACCGCCAACAAGTCGAGTTAATCGTGGAACTCTGGTTTACGGATAAATCTTTTCGGTTTGTGCGAGAAGAAACCAAGCATTTACCTAACCATAAAATTACCATTTCTGAGCCATTTTTTACCCAAAAAGACGATAAATTTTCACCCATTTACTTAACCCCCTCTCCTGACCCCGAGTTTCCCAATCGCATCCAAAT
>CAYUEH010000341.1:4990-6180 GCA_964442465.1 uncultured Laspinema sp.
ATTTTGGCTTTAAGGTTAAAAATTGCGTAAGTCATCCAAAATTCGTAGCTATTCCGGGACTTTAGCTAAGGCAGCACGAATGACATCCGATCCGGCACCAGGAAGATAGGCATTTTCGCTAATATGTCGTTTCCATGCTCGACTTCCAGCTTGTCCCGTGAACAGTTGCAGGATATGTCGGCTAATTTGATTCAGATTGGAACCTTGAGCTAACCAATGGTCAATATAAGGTAACATGGCTTCGACAACTTGATGCCGAGAAAGGGGCGGTATTTCTTCCCCAAAAATATCCCGATCGCAGGTTGCAAATAAATAAGGATTATCATAAGCAGCCCTGCCTATCATCACCGCATCAACTTGTTGAAGATGTTCGCGCACTTGTGCCATTGTGGTGATGCCACCATTGATTTCAATCCACAATTGAGGAAACTCTCGTTTTAACTGATAAACATCTTCATAGCGCAGGGGAGGAATGGTGCGGTTTTCCTTGGGATTTAACCCTGAAAGCCATGCTTTGCGAGCGTGTACGGTAAATCGACGACATCCCGCTTCTGAGATAATCCTGACAAATTCTCTCATATCTTCATAGCGATCGCGCTCATCAATGCCGATGCGATGCTTCACCGTTACCGGCAAATTTGTCACTCGTTGCATCGCCTCTATTCCCCGCGCCACTCGTTCCGGTTGAGCCATTAAACAAGCCCCAAAATTACCATTTTGAACCCGACTACTGGGACATCCCACGTTCAAATTAATCTCGTCATACCCGAAGTCTTCGGCAATGCGCGTACATTCGGCAAGTTCCTGGGGATCATCGCCTCCGAGTTGCAGGGACAGGGGTTTTTCTTCTGGGGAAAATCCCAACAATTTTGGGCGATCGCCATGAATAATCGCCGCTGTGGTAATCATTTCCGTATAGAGTAAGGTGCGCTTGGTAATCAGGCGCATAAAGTAGCGATAATGGCGATCGGTGCGATCCATCATCGGGGCCACACTCAACGGCAAACCGGGTTCAGAATGGCTTGATTTGGACTCCTGAACTGGGGGAAAAACCTGGGTATTGATAAGATTCATCGGAAAATAGTTGCTGGAGACCCACACTATAACTTATGTTTAGTGTTGGGAGGAAAGCAGCCAGCATATAAACTACTTTCCTCCGTTTAGTTAAAACAGACTTAATTGTTGACCTT
>CAYUEH010000342.1:0-6167 GCA_964442465.1 uncultured Laspinema sp.
GCCTTTTTTAGGAAGCACTGCTCAGAATCTTTTGGACAATTTGCAATCCGGTGAAGGCTTGCCAGCCAAACAGGGTGAGCAAGGTCATATTCATCGCCACATGGGTCACTCTCGCCCATGCGACTCCTTGCTGCATCAAGGGCGATAGGGAGGCGGAAATAGCCACTATTGAGGTCATGCCTAAGCCCACGAGCAGGTGGGGACCCACAAACAGTTTGCCATTATTCACATAAGTAGCAGCCATACCCCCCACGGTGCCCAAGACCATCAGGGCCAACAGCACGGACCCGATTTGGTAATGCTTAATATTGTATTTGCCCTTAATCAGGACTTTTTTCTCTTCTCCGGTAGCTTGCCTGGTGCGCTTCAGTTTCACTCCCAGGACAAGGGCGTAAATAGACAGTCCAAACAACACCCACATCAACAAGGGGTGGAAAAAGGTCAATCCCGTTTGTAACGGTGCAGGCAGTTCAATGGTCATGGTGTTCTCCAAATGGCGTGAGGATCTTCATAAAACTTATCATAATTTGGGTCTGGAGAACTCTTGAACAGACCACAGTCCCAAGGGTGGGGCGACATGAATAGACCGGCGTGATTGTAGCAGTCTGGGATCCGGCGCGATCGCCCATGTGAAGATCTCCGGATGATTGCGGTTGATTGTCGGCTGCTTTCGCGATACCGTTAAATTACCCCGAGATTGAGTCGATCGCAGCAAATGCTCTCAAACCAGGATCTTTTATTAATTCAGGCGGCTCGCATTGGCAACATTAATCAAGTGATTACCCTGCTGGCTGAGGGTGCTCCTGTCAATGCCAAAGATCGAGAAGGCACGACTCCGTTAATGTTTGCCTCCCAGAAAGGTTACACGGAAATCGCTCGTCACTTGCTCGAAGCCGGTGCCGATGCCAATCTTCCCCGAGAAAAGTACGGCATCACCCCGTTGATGTTCGCTGCTGCCAATCATCAGATTGATGTGGTCCGCCTGTTACTCTCCTCCGGAGCACAGGTGAACGCCCAAAATGATGATGGCAGTACAGCACTGATGGCGGCGGCGCTCAAAGGCAATCCGGCGATCGCCGATCTGCTGTTGTCCCACGGTGCTGAACCCAATATCAAAGATCAAGATGATGATACCGCCCTCAAACTTGCCATTGTCGAGGGTCATCTTGCCATTGTCCGGTCTTTACTAGCCGCAGGGGCCGATTTACAGGCGATCGCGGACCTGGATTCCCTCTTATTCCGCATCGCCCAGAAGGGGAATGCGGAACTGTTAGAACTGCTGATCCAAAAGGGTCTCTCCTGTCAAAAATACGATTGCGGCAGTGCCTTGCTGGAAGCGGCAGAACGGGGGGACCTGCCCATTGTCCAAATCTTGTTAGCGGGGGGGACTGATCCCAATATCACCGATAAAGATGCGGAAACTCCCCTGCTCCTGGCGAGCGATCGCGGCCATACTGAGGTAGTAATCGCCCTCCTGGCCGCCGGTGCCGATGTGAATGCCAAAAATCTCGATGGCTTTACCCCCCTGATGGCTGGGGCATCTGGCGGCCATTGGGACATGGTGCGGGCATTGTTGGATGCCGGTGCCGAGATTAATGCGATCGATAGTGACGGAGAAACCGCCTTAAATTGGGCCGTTGTCGAAGGGTATGCCGATGTGGTCAACCTGTTACTCGACTCCGGTGCCGACTTTCAACGGTGCAATCGTCTCGGAGACACCCCCTTATTCGTTGCCGCCTTGCACGATCGCGCCGACATCGTAGCGGCCCTCCTCCACAAGGGTGCAGAGGTTAACCCCACCAACTTTGACGAAACCCCCCTCACCGCCACCGCTGAACTCGGCCATCTGGACACTATCCGAGTCCTACTCAAAGCTGGTGCCGACCCCAATGCCGTCTCCACCGGAGGCAAAACCGCCCTGATGAAAGCTGCCGATCGCAATTTGACCGAAGTCATCGAGGTCCTGATTGCTGCCGGTGCCGATGTCAACCGCCAAGATGATGCTGGGGCCAGCGCCTTGATGTGGGCCGCCCATCGCGGGTTTGAGGAAGCAGTGCACCTCTTGGTTGCCGGTGGTGCCAATGTCAATCTCAAAAATCGTGGAGGGTACACAGCTTTGGCGATCGCGGAGTTTAATGGGTATAAGAAAGTCGCGCGATCGCTCCGTAACGCCGGAACTCAAGAATAATGCGACCTTTCCCCCTCCCTTTTCTCTGGGGAAGGGGAAACCCTTTTTATCTTTTATTGCGGAAGAAACTGTTTTAAGATAGCCTTCGGTTCCCGATCCCACGTATCAATATGTTCATAAATTAACCCAGTTTCATCTAATTTATAATTAGAATACCCATTAAAAAATAATTCAGTTTTCCAGGGTAACCGTAACCGCCCGCGCACGGTCCAATTCGCTAAAATCATATCCGGTGCAACCTGCTCGACATCATGCAAATCAAAATAGAGTTCGGTGAAAAATAGTTGACCGTGAAACCGTAATGTCCAGAAAATAATTCGATAATTGAACTTTCCCTTAAACTGATTTACCGGGTCCTTGAACAAGATATCTTGTCTGTAAATATCATAAGAAATATCTTTTTCAAATAAATTGGGTAAGTCTTCCTTTAAAGTGGCGATCGCCTTTTCAACTTGGGATTGATACTCGTCCATTGGTTTGGTTCTCCTGGCACTCTTAAATTTTATTGTAGAGGGAACATAATCCGGAAACGACTGAAGTCGTTACTACAAACTGAAGCATTTTCCGACGTTCGTAGTAACGACTTTAGTCGTTATCCCCTTTAAAAGATTCTCTTTTAAAGGGGCAATGTCCGAGGGGGACATAATCCGGAAACGACTGAAGTCGTTACTACAAACAAAAGAATTTTCCGACGTTCGTAGTAACGACTTCAGTCGTTATCCCCTTTAAAAGAGAATCTTTTAAAGGGGCAATGTCCGGGGGGGGGACATAATCCGGAAACGACTGAAGTCGTTACTACAAACTGAAGAATTTCTTCCCCGGTTCGTAGTAACGACTTCAGTCGTTATCCCCTTCACCCCCACTACACAACCCAGGATCCCCTCGGATATCCGAACTCCTCTCATCCTAACCTCCACCCCCGCATCTGCATCCAAAACCGCTAAAATTATTAAGAAATGTATAGCTAATTTTTATGCCTAAACGTGCCAGTGCGTCTACAAAGCAACCCGTCCAGAGCTTAAATGGATCCTCCCTGACCGAGGCGGTGGTCAATCCCCGGGATCACGGGATCCGAATTCGGGGTGCCAGACAGCATAACCTTAAAAATATTGACCTGGAACTCCCGCGCGATCGCCTGATTGTCTTTACCGGCGTTTCTGGATCCGGGAAATCCTCCCTTGCCTTCGATACCATTTTTGCCGAGGGTCAACGGCGTTATGTGGAGTCCCTCAGCGCCTACGCCCGTCAGTTTCTTGGACAACTGGATAAACCGGATGTGGAATCCATTGAGGGACTCTCTCCGGCGATTTCCATTGACCAAAAATCTACCTCCCACAACCCGCGATCGACGGTGGGGACGGTGACGGAAATTTATGATTATTTGCGCTTGTTATTTGGACGGGCGGGAAAACCTCACTGTCCGATTTGCGATCGCTCGATCGCCCCGCAAACCATTGATGAAATGTGCGATCGGGTGATGGAACTCCCGGATCGCACTAAATTTCAAATTCTCGCCCCAGTAGTTCGCGGGAAAAAAGGCACTCATAAAAAAGTCCTGTCTAGTCTCTCTTCTGAGGGGTTTGTGCGAGTGCGGGTAAATGGCGAAATTCGCGAACTTTCGGACCAGATTGAACTGGATAAAAATCATACCCATACCATTGAAATTGTGGTCGATCGCCTGATTAAAAAAGCAGGCATTCAAGAACGATTAGCGGATTCTTTAACTACGGGATTGCGCCATTCGGAAGGAATTGCGATTATTCAATTATTAGACAGTACCACCGATGACGGTGAGACTGAATTAGTTTTTTCTGAAAAGTTTGCCTGTCCGGAACATGGGGCGGTGATGGAAGAACTTTCCCCGCGTTTGTTTTCCTTTAATTCCCCCTATGGTGCTTGTGAAAGTTGTCATGGATTGGGCAGTTTTCGGACTTTTTCCCCGGAGTTAATCGTCCCGGACCCGGATGCGCCAATTTATGAGGCGATCGCCCCTTGGGCGGACAAAGACAGTGCGTATTATCTGTCAGTGTTGCAAGGGTTGGCAAAGGCGTATGGGTTTGAGTTGACTACACCCTGGAACCAGTTGACAACCAAACAGCGAAAGACTATTTTATATGGTGCTGATGAACCGATTAATATCGAAGGATGGGGAAATAATCGGCGCTATGCCGGTGCATTGGCATTGTTGCAACGGTACTATGAAGAAAGTGCTTCGGAACTGCAAAAGCAAAAATTAGAGCAGTATTTGGTCGATCGCCCTTGCGAAAGTTGTCATGGCAAACGCCTGAAACCGGAAGCGTTGGCGGTGCGAATTGGAGATGATCATATTGATGATTTAACCTCGGTTTCCATTCGGGACTGTCGCGATCGCATTGATCGGTTGCAATTGAGCAGTCGGCAAGCACAAATTGCCGAACTGGTACTCCGAGAAATTTGCGCCCGACTACAATTTTTATTAGATGTGGGATTGGATTATCTCACCCTCGATCGCCCTGCCATGACCCTTTCCGGAGGAGAAGCACAACGGATTCGTCTGGCAACTCAAATCGGCGCGGGATTAACCGGGGTGTTATACGTTCTCGACGAACCCAGCATCGGACTCCATCAACGAGATAACGGACGATTGCTGCATACCTTAACCAAATTACGCGATTTGGGAAATACCTTAATTGTCGTGGAACATGATGAGGACACCATTCGCGCGGCGGATTGGATTGTCGATATCGGTCCTCGCGCTGGGGTACATGGAGGCGAAATTGTTGCTCAAGGACAGTTAGACGCCCTCTTAACGGCGGAAAAGTCTCTCACCGGGTCCTATTTATCCGGGCGGTTACAAATTGAAACCCCCGGGGAACGGCGCGAAGGAAATGGACGTTCTTTGGTGATGAAAAACTGTTCTCGCAACAATCTCAAGCAGATTGATGTGGAAATTCCTCTCGGAAAATTAGTCTGTGTGACGGGGGTTTCCGGTTCGGGTAAATCTAGTTTAATTAATGATTTGCTCTATCCTGCATTGCAACATCATATCACCCGAAAGACTCCCTTTCCCGGGGATATGGATGCACTCCAAACCTTGGGTGAAAAGAGTTTAAAAGATGCCGTGGATAAGGTGATTATTATCGACCAATCTCCCATCGGCAGAACCCCTCGGTCCAATCCCGCCACCTATACGGGTGTGTTTGATATGATTCGGAGTTTATTTGCCGAAACCATCGAAGCAAAAGCGCGGGGATATAAACCGGGTCAGTTTTCTTTTAATGTCAAAGGGGGACGTTGCGAAGCTTGTGGGGGACAAGGGGTGAATGTCATTTCTATGAACTTTTTACCCGATGTTTATGTGCAGTGTGATATTTGTAAAGGAGCGCGATATAATCGGGAAACTTTGCAGGTGAAATACAAGGGATATTCCATTGCCGATGTGTTGAATCTCACCGTGGAAGAAGGATTAGAACTGTTTAAACATATTCCTCGGGCGGCGACAAGGTTGCAAACCTTAGTGGATGTGGGATTAGGATATATTCACTTGGGACAACCGGCACCCACCCTCTCAGGGGGTGAAGCGCAACGGGTGAAACTGGCAACGGAACTCTCCCGACGCGCTACGGGAAAAACCTTGTATTTAATCGATGAACCGACGACGGGATTATCGTTTTATGATGTGCATCAATTGTTGAATGTGTTGCAGCGATTGGTGGATAAGGGGAACTCAATTTTGACCATTGAACACAACTTAGATGTGATTCGCTGTGCGGATTGGGTGATTGATTTAGGACCGGAAGGGGGGGACAAAGGTGGAGAGGCGATCGCCACTGGAACCCCAGAGGAAGTAGCGGAAAATCCTCATTCCTACACCGGACAATTTTTAAAGCGCGTTTTGCAGCAATATCCGCCCAAATCCTAAAGATTAGAAACCGGGTTTCTTTACCAAATCTATGGCAAATAGCAGCAAGTCATGAAAGAAACCCGGTTTCTGGTCCCC
>CAYUEH010000343.1:0-4761 GCA_964442465.1 uncultured Laspinema sp.
ATCTTTTATCAAGCCCTGCATCAAAGATTACTGGATTATCTGCAATTGCCAGACCATCCCAATGTGCTTGACCTTGGATGCGGGACGGGTCGATTGCTCGATCGCCTTGCAGAAGAATTTCCCACCCTACGAGGCACCGGATTTGACCTCTCCCCCCAGATGATTCGCCAAGCGCGCCAAACCAAACGCGATCGCCATCGTCCCCGGCTGATTTTCATCCAAGGAAACGCCGAACAACTCCCCTTCACGGACCAACAATTTGATACCGTTTTCAATACCATTAGTTTTTTACATTACCCCAATCCCAGCCGGGTTTTATCAGAAGTCAACCGCGTATTGTCCTGGGGAGGAAACTACTACTTAGTTGATTTCACCCCCCTGGGACAAAAAATCTCTCATGCCTTGGGAGTCTCTCCCGCCAATCTTTACCTCTACTCCCTGGAAAGGCGCGAACAACTCGGGAAAGAAGCTGGACTCCAATGCTTGGGACATTACTCCCTTCTTGGTCCCGTATGGCTGACTATTTTTACTAAAATATAGAGGAGTTTCTGCGAGAAAAAAGTTTTCACCTCCCTGCATTTCTCCCTTTGAAAAATTAGAGTACAATAGGCAGATGAACAGAGTAAGTTTAGGTCTTTTTGCCCAATGTCCCAGCGCTATAATCCCAGGGCTGGACTCGTGCAAGAGGCTCTTTTCTAGCAATTGGCTGCCTATTTTCCGGTTCCGGACCCCAAAGCAGCCCTCGCCCTAGAATGGACGATAGAATGACCGATCGCCTGTCTTATCCTAATTCAGGTTTTTGTCAAGATTAAGTTGGCCCAACGAACCGGGCGATCGATAAAAAATGGAGCCGACCCTGCTGACCCTGGGGAATTATTCCTAGGGTAATGAAGCACTTTCAGGTTAATCGGCTATCTTTGTACTAAATCCTAATAATCAGCGGCCATGCGTCAATTTTTATTGAAGGTGTCAATTGGGATGCTCGTCCTCATCTTGAGTGCCTGTGGAGGTGAACCGGAGACTCCGGAAGTCGTCGCCCCCGTCGAGCCATCTCCCCCGGCAACAGAGACTCCAGAAGAGTCCCCAGAAGCAGCAGAAGACCCGGAATCCCCGGAATTTGAAGAACCTGTGGTGCCTCAGCGCCCGGATCCCACTTCCATCGGGAATTTAATTCCGCCCACCAGTCCCGATGAGCGGGTGCGACAACTCGACCAGGAAAGGACCCGACAGACTCAAGAAAATCCTTTTGGGATACTGGATGTGCAGCCGGTGCCGATCGCTCCGACACTGGGTGCACAAGTAGCGACTCCTAGAGTTCCGGAATCTACAGCCCGTGAGGTTCCTGAGCTTCCAGAATTGCCCGTGGCGATCGGGCCAGAATTACCGCCAGCTCAGGCAGTCGCCCAAGCTCAACCTTTTCAACCCTTCCCAGGACCAGGACCCAGACCGGGCAATGGCACTGGCACTGGCAATGGCACTGGCACTGGCACTGGCACTGGCACTGGCACTGGCACTGGCAATGGCACTGGCAATGGCACTGGTAATGGCACGCCCGGTCCTCAGGGACCGCAAATTCCAGAGCAGGTTGCCCAAGGGGTTCCCTCCCTTCCGGATTTGCCCGTGGGAATTGGTCCAGAACAACTACCGCCAAGAGCGCGATCCCCACAGCAAGCGGAGGCTGGTCCACCGGCTACCCCTCAACCCCCCACCATTCCGCCTTTAGCGGCGCGAGGGGTGCCAGGTCTTCAGGAACTGCCGGTGGGAATTGGTCCCGAACAACTGCCTCCGGTGGTCGCCCAGGCCCCTGCGGGTCCCCCTGCTCCGCCATCCCTTCCGCCTTTAGCGGCGCGAGGGGTGCCAGGTCTTCCAGATCTGCCCGTGGCGATCGGTCCGGAAAATCTGCCACCGCCACCACCCGCCCCGGTCCCGCCACCGCCTCCTTCTACGGATTTAGCCCAAGGCACGGAAGTGACTGGGGTGATTCGAGCAGGGGGTCAAGTGCAAATTATTGTTAAGGCTCCCAATGAGGCTACTTCGCGCTATGTGAAAGTGGGCGATCGCATTGCCCTAGGCGAGGTGCTGGTTAAAGAGGTCCAAAATTTAGATTCCGCTGACCCGATTGTGATTTTGGAGCAGAACGGCATTGAGGTCGGGAAGGCTCTTGGAGAACAAGAACCCCCGGAGGCTAATCCGGGTGCGGTTAATTTGGCTAATGCTGTTTTAGGACGTTAGCTGGGTTGTCCAGGAAATCTAGCTCATCCATGGGCATAGATTACCAGATTTCGGGATTTACGAGGCGATGGCACTCGGTTGTACCGCTCGCGGTCATGTCTAAAATCATGAACGCGATCGCCTCATTCTTGGCGGTGAATCTACCCAATTGCAGAAGAAAATTTCAGTTTCCAAAACTTAGAATAGATAATAACCATGCACATAGGAGAACGTTAGGATGATCGCTGACTCTCTCAAAAAAATCGGAATGACGATGTTCATCGTCTGTGTGATGCAAATTGCCAGTTCCATTGGGCCGATATCGACCTCAAGCGCACAAGAAGAGGGCGAGGAGTATATTCCTCCTTTTTGCACCGGAGACGCTGCCGCTGGCCCAGTTAAGTGTAATTACAACAATGGGGATAACTATTTTGGATCGTTTTCCAATGGGGTTCCCAATGGTCGAGGGATCTATGTATATGCCAATGGCGATCGCTATGAAGGACTCTTTAGCGCGGGTCGTCCCAACGGAGAAGGCACTTTCATCTTTGCCGATGATGGCCGCTATGAAGGGACATTTGAAAATGGCAATATTGTGAGGGGAAAGGCTATTTTTCCCGATGGCTCCCGCTATGAAGGGACTTTCCGCCTCGTTCAGGATATCAGTAGCGGTGATATTAGCTCTCAACCTGCTGGACAAGGGCAATTTGTTTTCAGCAATGGCGATCGCTATGTCGGAGAATTCTTTGCTGGACAGCCCTTTGGTCAGGGAACCCTCACCCGCGTGGATGGGACCCGCTGCCAAGGCCGGTTTTTTAATGAAAACCTGGATGCAAATGGCTCTTGTACTTTCCCCAACGGTACTCGGTATGAGGGCGAATTACGTCAAGGTCTTCCCCACGGTCAAGGTGTCCTGATTGATAGCAATGGCAGACGCTTCCCCGGAGAGTTTCGCGAAGGCCAACGGATTGAATTGTAAGGAACACCCACCCGACTCTCCTGGGGAGACATTAAACCGGCGCGATCGCCGCTTCAGACTCCAGTATTAATACCGAAAACCCCAAGCGATCGCCTGGGGTTTTCTTGATTCTATCTCCTATCATTCGATGAATTGTTCCTTTGGTGACCCTGAGTCAACCTAAATAACATTGCCCATTCTGCTGTTTAAGTGGGCAATAAATTCTTTGAATTCTTGCTCCCGACTATGACCTAAATCGGTTTCTAACCACTTCTGAACCGACTCCTGGACCTGTTTAATTCGCGTGTGCCCCGAACGATATTCATCAATCGCTTCGACCAATTCGCGATCGGATAAATTTTCCACCAAAGTGTTCAGATACGCCGCAGCAATCTCGGCCACTTCGGTTTCCGTTGCAGGGCCATCAGTCCCCTCGGTTTGATGTAATCTCATCGCGAGGCGATTGAAGGCGTCATACGCTTGCTTGTTCATTGTCCCATCTCCAATTGTCTATATGCTATGGATTGAATCCCTCAGTCTGGGGTCACTCTCCCTAGGTCTTGCACTGGAGCAATATCCTAGAGTGATTGTGCTGTCAGCGTTTTGCCCAGATTCTCCCCCTTAAATTCTCCAAAACGGTTGCTCTCGACTCCACCCCTAGAGTCAAGCAACCCTGCTACCCCCCTAGATGTGGGGGTAAAAAACTTAAAGGTTTTCTTAATCCGGCTGGAATCCTTTGAGCTATATTCTAATCGTATATACTGATTGGAGAAATGTCAATGTTTGATGACAAAAAACAATTTCACCCCGGTCAGAAGGTCGTCTGTCGCACGGATCCCCAACAGTCCGACTGGTATGAGTGTCAGGTTTTAGAGATTGCAGAAGTCTGTGAAACTGATGAACAGTGCTACATTCGGACCACCTGCAACCGAGTTTTAGGGACTGGAGAGATTGAGGCAGTCGGGTCACCTAGTAAGCGGGGACATCACCCCAACTCCAAGGCGAATTTGAAGAAAGGGCCCAAGAGTCGGAAAAAAAACCGAGTCCGCAAGTTGTTTTCCCTGGCCCCGGAAACAGTAGCATGGTTGCAAGACCAACCCATTCCAGCATCCCAGGCGATCGATAAGTTGGTGGAATTGGCCCTAGCAACTTCGGCGAGTTGTACGGAACTGCCCCAGGTGGGGTCTAAGGTGGAAATTTTAGAGGGTCCCAAAGCAGGTCGGATGGGACGGGTTCGCAAAGTCGGGGTCCAGGTGTGGATTGAGGAACTCCCCGGCGATCGCCCGGTGGAAATGTTACCGTCTTATCCCCCCTCCAGTTTGAAAGAATGTTAGAAGATGATTGGGTTCCATGTTCGTAGTAACGACTTCAGTCGTTCTTAATTTAGGGGGATAACGAATGAATTCGTTACTACAAACTGGGGTGTTTTTCCCGTTCGTAGTAACGACTTCAGTCGTTCTTAGTTTACGGGGATAACGAATGAATTCGTTACTACGAACATGAGTAAAATCTGTCATCCGGGTTCGTAGTAACGACTTCAGTCGTTCTTAATTTAAGGGGATAACGAATGAATTCGTTACTACGAACAGGGG
>CAYUEH010000343.1:4861-6147 GCA_964442465.1 uncultured Laspinema sp.
AAATTGGGGACCGTGACCCAGGTGCCGGTTTCGTGGGATTCGTGGGTGAGGTCCATGAGGAGTTGAGAATAGACACCTTCTCGTAAGGAAGGGGCGATCGCCTGTCTGGCCTCAATCCCTTGGACCCAATTATCCACCACCCGAATAAAAGGGGCAATTCGTCCATCGGGATAGGTTTTAGAAAACTCCAGACGGTTGGGAATCGCTAGTTCTGATAAGGACTCCCCTGCCGGTGCACCCCACAACTTAAACCCATGAACATAATCTTTCTGATTGTCACTGCCGAGGACTAGGGTGCCGCGATCGCCATACACTTCCACCCAATGTCCTCGTCCCTGGTAGGTTGCTGAACTCAAACTGACTTGGATGGGAGTTCCATCGGTCAATTCCACCATCAGCAAACAGGTATCATCCGCATCCACAGGTTTCAGTTGTCCCCCCGCTTTCGGGTCCGGACGTTCGGTGACTGCGGTACTCAGGGAAGCGCACAAGCGTTTGACTGGCCCAAATAACCAGGAAATATAATCAAAACAATGAGACCCGATCGCCCCTAGAGCACCCCCGCCTTGCTGTTTTTGAGAATACCAATTCCAAGGCCGACTGGCATCAGCGCGAGAGGAAACTAACCAATCAATTTTAATTAAACGATTTTGTCCACAGTATCCATCATCTAACAATTCTTTAAACCGCTGCCATGCAGGAACAAACCGAAATTCAAAATCCATCGCCGTTACCACATTGTTAGCATTAGCAATGCGATAGAGTTCTTTCGCTTCCGATGCCGATAGAGTGGTGGGTTTTTCCAGTAATAAATGCTTGCCCGCTTCTAACAAGGGTTTGGCCATTTCATAATGCAAGAAAGGCGGGGTAGATAAACTCACTGCCTGGACTTCGGGCATTTTAGTGAGATCGGCGATCGCATCGGTTGCCAGGGGGATATGATGAGTCGCGGCGATCGCCTCCGCCTGATCGATATCCCGATGATAAACGGCGAGTACCTCCGTTTGAGGATATTCCTTCAATCCGGGAATATGCACTTTCTGTCCAAACCCCGTCCCCACAATGGCGACCCCAATCGGTCCCGGTGCATAATTAGGCCCCGTAGGATAAGAGGAGGCAGTTGATAAGTTTGTCATTTGTTGTTTGTCCTTTGTTGTTGGTTATTGGTGAGCAGACGGATAGAGGGATAATGGGAGAGGAAACGACTGAAGTCGTTACTACAAACAAGGGAAGATAACGACTGAAGTCGTTACTACAAACATCTCCCCCATCTCCCCCATCTCCCC
>CAYUEH010000344.1:0-6139 GCA_964442465.1 uncultured Laspinema sp.
TGGCAGTAGAAAGACAGGCACTTGGGGACGGAATTTGATAAGTTAGTCATGGTGATTTGATTTGAAAAACGCAAAACTGAACATTACGGCCAGGGTGTTAGAGCACTCCAGCTAGACCGATACGGTCATGAAAATGATTATTCGGTTGTCAATGTTCGGTTCGTGGGGGGAGTAATCTTCCCTAAAGGTGGGACCCTGTAGCTTTCGGGCTATGGGGTCTCGTTTTTTTGTGGGATTCCGAGGTGATCGCAGCGGACGAGCTTTGATTTACCGGGTCGCATCCGGAGAGTCTTTTGCGGATCTCTTCAGTTCTTTATCGTTCTACTGTATCACTATAAGATATATTCGTCAATCTTATTATTTTATATATGTATCGTATTGAGGTCGTCACAGCGCGTTACCATAGATTTAGGGAATGAATCAGACGTATCGCAATGTGAAAGAATGAGGGGGGAAAATGACGGCCATTTGCATGGAGATCTATTGGAATCTGAGGGCGCTCATGGCGCTGAGGCGTGTATCTGTAGGGGAATTGGCGGAAGCTCTAGGCGTTAGTAGAGTTACTGCTAGTCGCTACAAAAATAGTGATCGGGTTCCCCCTGGAGTTGACCACGATAAACTACTGACTCTCTGTGAACTGTTGAGCTGCGAGCCAGGAGACCTCATCAAGACAACGGAAGATCGCCCCTAGTCGGGGATCTCCCTCAATCCATCCATAATCCCAAGTTTATGGCCCTTCACAAAAATCCCGAATAAAAACTGTTTTCCCTTACTCACCTATGAACCAGCCTTCATTCCGCACCCAGAAACGCCTTTTATCGAAATCCCAATTTTCGTTACTTTTAATTGGCAAACTATGGGACTCAATCCCTTTGTTAGCAGGGAATTTGAGTAAACGTAAAAATACTGGGCAATATGGAGCGAGTGAGTGAAACTTTTTAAAAAGTAAAATTAAATTTCCTCTGAGGGAGAGGGTTTTGAGGATATCAAGTGATAACTTTTGTTGTATTTAAAGAGGGAAAAATTAATGCCTTCAATGCCGATTTGTTCTAATGAAAATAAATTCAATTCATTAGATATATCTGGTGAATTGAATAGGAAAGACAAGTTTAGACGCAAGGATCACAGACTTCAATGCCTCGTGACGGATGCCCAATATTTGGCGCTTCGTGGAGAGGAGATTGCCAACGGATTGAAAATGGCGGAGGTCATTTGTAGTGCCGCTGGTTCCCTCACCAAGCCGCGATCGCCTCAAGCCTTACACCAACTGTAAACCCATAAAAAAAAAGGAGCCTCCCTCACCAACCAAAAAAGGGCAAGGAAAACCTCCGAAAGATTAATAAATACAACTCCATTCTATCACACTGACTATCACACTGACCGCGTTACGACAGAATTTTTCGGAAAGGTTTTCTAAATTTAGGGGTTGATGAGAGAGGTTACGGGAGTAACCTCAAGTGAAAAGTTTCAATAAACAAAATCCATGCCCCGTGTGTGGCGGATCCTCTGGATGCGCCCCCTCTAAAAAAATCCCGAATGGCGTCGCTTGCTTACGCCCGGATCTAGCTGACCCCTATTTATGGCATCGGGTCAAGGAACTCAGGGACGGAATGGGTGCGCTGTTCCAACCTCAGTCAGACCGGGAACGCGCTCGCCAGAACTGGACAGAAGAGAAGCGCCAGGAATGGGAACGCCAGCAACGCCTCAAGAAAGAGACGGAAGCTCGCGAATATTCAAACAAGATTCAGGCAACCGCTCGCCTGGACGAGACTTTCCACGAACGAGATCGCCAATACCGGCAATACATCAAATCTCGCCCGCTGTCGGGTAGACATTATCAAAATTTAAAAGAACGGGGGTTGTCCGCAGAGGCCATCGAGCGTGGCTCCTTCGGAAGTTCAGAAAGTGGTGGCATGATTTGCCCTGCCTTCTGGGGTGACAAGATTATCGGGTTCCAATGGAGAAAAGACCCCTCCCTGGGATTTGGTCAAATCGCAGGCGGCAAATACATTTGGAGCAAGTCGCCCATCAACTCGAAGCTGCCCAACCGCGAGATGCCTATCACGGTGATTGGGCAAATTGACGACGGCGTAGGCAATTTCTGCGAAGGTCTGCTCAAGCCAAAGATAGCCCAATCGTTACTCGGTGGCTTATGGCTGGGTGCCGCCGGTGGGAAATTCCCCACACTCATCACCCAGAAGGCCCTCCAAGATTTTGGGATTAAAAAGGCCATCTTTTGGCCGGATGGCGGCTCCCGGATTAATCCCCACGTCAAGGCATCCTACCGAAATCTAAAAGCGCTCCTAGATAAGGAAGGGATTGACCTTCAGTTTGCCGACTGGGGCCAGTGGGATGATAAATCCCAGCCGGACTGTGACGAGTTGCCCGAAGGCACGGCGATCGCATTCAAATCCGCCATTGAGTTTTTTGGCCCCGATGATGCCAACCCAGAAACCAAAAAATCCAGTTTTGGCGAGGAAGAAAAAGCCCAGTGGAAGGCCAAAAAGTTTGAGCAACAGTTCAAAAAATATCAGCGGCACTATCGCTACACCCCTACACACACACAGGCTCAGGAGTATTTTTATATAGCTACCCCAGACCCAAACACCCTGACCGCAGTCCGATCCGGCTTGGGGACTGGCAAAACAACATGGTTGGCATCCAAATTTTTTGGGGAACTAAAGGGTGAGGGCATCTTGCAGTTTGGCGATAAAAACGGGTTACTCTTGCAGACCTGCACGAAAACTCTCGCCTACCATATTTGGGCAGATGATGAATCGCGAGAGATGATGGCAGATCCAGCGGGTCGTTTTGCCGCCTGCATCCACTCCATCATCAAATTTGAGGATGATGATTTGATTGGGAAAAACTTGGTTTTTGATGAAGCCTCGACCCTGATCAAAACCCTCCTATTCTCAAGTCACCTTAAAAAACCCATCCCAGGGACTAACACCCCTCGCCAGCTTGAGTGCATTAGGAAGCTCAAACTAGCACTAGGGTCAGCACGTCGGATTGTTTTGCTCGATGCCTACTTGTCTGATTTTGATGTAGCTTTCTTCTCTGAGTTCATGCCAGAGGGGATGATCGTGAATAAAATTTTGAACCGATCGCCCAAGACCCCCCGGAAGTACATCATCCATCAGGGGAGTGTGGACGAACGCGGCAAACTGAAAACTCATGAGTATTCTGGGTTGCTGGCCTCCATTAAGCGGGCGATCGGTAAAGGTGAATCGATCGCCCTGGCGACCGACTCCCAGCACTGGCTCAAAACCACAACCGAACGGCTAGGCGGCGAGGAAAACTGCCACCGCATTGACCGGGAAACAAGCGGGGAAGATTGGGCTAAAGAATTCCTCAAGTCTCCCGATGATTACCTAGTATCAGCCCCTAAACCAGTCCTGGGATACTCCCCTTCAATGGGTGAGGGAGTGTCGGTTGATTCATCCTTTGACCGCATTTTTGGTCATTTCACGGCAACGATTGGCACTACTGCCCAATCTCAAATGTTGGGTCGGGTCCGCAATTGCTCGAATGATGTAGAGGTATTCATCGTCCCCAGAGGGTTTGGAATTGGGGCTGACGCTCCTATCGAATCGCAGTTGGTAGCCGCGCTTTGGGAAGAGTGCCTCTCTATGGAAAGCAAAACCCTTGGGGGGAGTTATTTCCAGGACTACATTGACCGCCTGAATCAGCATCGTTTTCTAGTGGAACAGGCGGGACAGTTGGAGGCAGTCCGCAATTTTGAGCGACTCTATCCCCGTGAGTGCCTAAAATTCATCCTCGAACTCAATGGCGGCGAGGTCATGGAAACTACACCCGACCGTGATAAAAGCGAGTGGGATGAACAGAAGGAAATGAGCGAGGCCCTCAAAGATTCTGAATCCGTGGCTATCACCAACTCGGACCCCATCTCGGAAAGCGAGGCCAAAACCCTGCAAGGCAAGGGGACGGGACTCAAAAGGGAACAGCAACTACAACTCGAACGCTATCAAATCACCAGTCAGTTCCCAGGGCTTGAGGAATCAGCTATTTGGGGACCGGATGTGGTGCGGTTGTTGAAATTCGACGACAAGGATATCCGCTCCCAGGTTGAAACTTGGATTTTGTACAACGATGATTCGACAGACTTCTCAGCGATGCGCCGGGACGACTGGACGCACCAAACCCTATGGATGCCTAGAACCCGCTTTCTCGCTATCGAGACGCTCAAAAAACTCCCCCTCAAACCAATCCTAGAGGCTTCTCAATTTAGCAGCGACTCCGAGATAATCACCGACTGGGTGCGAGCGGTCACCCAGATGACCCCCGAGGAATGTAAGGCGCGATTGGGTTGGAAACCTCGCCGGGATATCCAGGCGAACCCCATCCAATCATTGAACGAGTTGCTCGCTAAATTTGGACTCAAGGCGAAGCGACTCAAGGGGGATAGCAAGACCCGATTTTATGTCATTGACTACTCTAAACACGAGACCCAAATTTGGCCCATATTAGAGGCAGGGAGAAGACAGCGAATGCTCGAAAAACTGGCAAAAATCCAAGAATTCGATTTAGCCGAAAATAAGGGCTGTAACCCAGACGGGGAAGGCACTCCCGCTGCTGACAGCACCCCCCTAAATATATATAGAAATAATGAGGTGCTGTCAGTAGATTTTTCACTGAATAACCGCAATGATTTGACTACCCCCTCAAGCCCGGCGAGCGCCCTTGACTCCGGTCCGCTTGTGGAACCTACGGGCAGTCAGTGGACAGCCCCCTCAAACCAAACCACGGTGCAGGGTTGGGCGGCGCTGTTCCGGGAGGTGGCAGAGTTCCCCGAGGCGGATGCGGAGACCCTCAAGGACATGGCGATCGGTTGCCCCCCTGAACTCAAACCTCAAATCTGGCAGTTGCTGGATAGCGAGATTAAAGTTCGACTAAGGCAGATATCAAAAACTCATCAAACAGGAGGCAACTATGGGGCAGGCTAAACGGAGGCGCGAAGCCATCAAAAAATCAATGACTGATGGCAGTCTGTGGGTGTGGTATCCCCAGGAACATCAGGGAGATCCGATGTTTGGAACATTTGAAGCTGTAGCGGATGCGATCGCCCATCACCTCGCCCAAACAAAACTGTTCGGAGATATTCCCATCCATCTATTTGGAATCGCTGAACAACTGGGGGATAAGTTAGAGGAGAAGATTCAAGAGGCAGCTAAACCCATCCTTGCTGAGATTAGGGAATCATGCGAGAAACAGGGCAATTTTGAGTTTGACCATATCCGGGACGGTGACGGCGACCTTATCGATTGTGCCGAACTCAAAAGACTACCCCCCAATCACTCAACGAGCATGATGCACCCATTGCAGTAACCAAGTTGACAAAAATCAAGTTAGCAAACTGCAATCCCCAAACTGCAATCAGTTGGACTGCAATATAAAACCCCTCTCCGTGGAGGTTGGCTAAAAAGTCATCGGGTCTTGATTCGGGGCAATTCCCAGGGCTAAAACCTGAGCAATGGTATGTCATTGTCGCCACATGGCACAGCAAGGGTTTCAGCCGTTGATTTTGAAAAACTCCCTCCCTACCGAGGGTAGACTAAAAAATCTACCCTCTCCCCCGAGGGTTTTTGGTACTGATGCAAGGAACCAAAAAAGGCGGTGGTCAAAAACCCAAAAATGAAACCCTTACACCGAGGGCGATTCGGGACTAAGTATTTCCCCACAGTGCGGGTGGGTATTCTGCAAAATTATGGGTTATCTACCTTGTGCATAACTAAAATCCGCACCACCATGTTGCGATCGCTGGTGCGGATTCTAGCTGGCAAGGTCAAGGTGGCGGATCCCCCCGACCCGCCCAAATCAACCGAACCGACTTCCCACGAACTGCTGAAATTGGCCCACGCTTTGTTTGTCAAACTGGCGGCTGAAGGGCTGGATAAGGCTGATTTGCGAGGATTCATCAAGCGCCGCTATGGGAAACCTACTAAATTCGCAATGACCCTCCAAGAGTTGGAGGATTTGCTCCGGCTGTTAAAGCTGTATGGTCCGGCTATCTGTTCTCGTGTCACCGGCGAGTTCAACCCACCGACCCAGATCCCGCTAGACCAAAGTCCGGCTGACGTTACGGCAAATACAATGGCTTTTGCTGTAGACCTTCCCA
>CAYUEH010000345.1:0-6137 GCA_964442465.1 uncultured Laspinema sp.
TTGTAGACAGGAGATTACTTCACCGTCTCAATGCTGCGGGTCTGATTCGTCATCCGGCTCAAGAAAATCTGGAGCACACTGCGTCGGCCAATTTTAATATTACCCTGCACAGCCATCCCTGACTGAAGCTCAACTTGCAGTCCATTATTCAACAAGAAAGTTTCACTATCTAAAACAATGGTTGCGGGGAAGGCGTAAAAGCGTCGGGTTTCATCGGGAGGCAACACATCCGAACCAATCGAGGTTAAAGTCCCCCGAACCGTCCCATATTCCGTAGCCGGGAAGGCTTCGATACTAATCTCAACTGGCACGCCCTCTTTTCCTTCCGCTCGACTCTTGCGCAAGGCATCTAACACCATTGCAATATCTTGGTTTTGGATGAAAACCGAGGCTTCCAGTTCATTATTCGGAACAATTTTTAACAGCGGTTCTGAAGTCTGAGCCAGAGCCACAAATCCCGGAGCATTGGGTCTTAAATCAAACACATACCCATCCACCGGAGCCTTGAGTTCTTGATGCTGGAGTTCCAAATTGGCCTTGGCTAACTGGCCATCAATTTGAGAAATCCGCTTGTCATTTTCCAGTTTTAAGCGGCTCAATTGTCCATTGATATCCGCAATGCGTTTTTGATTGTCGGCAATGCGGGTTAACACATCGCGCTGGGAAATGGCGCGGGTATTTTGGACCTCTTGACGCGATCGCGCCATCGCCACATTCAGCCGTTCTTGTTCACTCAAGAGGCGATCGACTTCCGCAGAACGAGACAACACTTCGTTTTGCAGACGCAAAATTTCCCCTTCCCTTGCCGCAATCTCATTTTCAGCCCGTAAAATTTCAGATTCCCGAGCCGAAATTTCACTCCGAAAACGCAAAAGTTCCTCTTCCCGTCGGGCAATCTCATCTTCACTTCGCAGCACCTCAGCTTCCCGAGAGGAAATTTCATTTTGCTGGGTCAGAATTTGAGCTTCCTGGGCGGCAAGTTGTTGCTGGCGACTCAACAATTCCGCTTCCCGATTAGACACTTCCGCTTGAGAGCGCAAAATTTCTTGTTCCTGGCGCTCTTCTTGCAGTACAGACAAAGCCCCTTCGGCTACCACAGGTTGAATTCTGCCCATAATACTTTGATTCACCGAGAGGCCCTGTTTTGCCGTTTCCAGTTGCGCCCGAGCAGTCGGTATTTGGCGACGGGCAGTTTCAAGTTGTTCCAGGGCCCTGGGGAGCTGGCGACGGGCATTTTCCAACCGTTCCCGAGCTTTCGGGAGGTCTTGTTTGGCATTTTCTAGGCGTTGTTGCGATGCCACATATTGTCTTCTCGCGTTCTCCAATTGGTCGATCACGTTGGGCAATTGCCGCTGGGCGCTTTCTAATTGTCTGCGGGCGGTTTCTAATTGTCCTTGGGAGATGGCAATTTGACCTTGAGCAGTGGGAATTTGGTTGTTCACCTGGTTGAGTTGTTTTTCCAACTCATCTACCCGCAAGGACACCGCTTGTTCCCGCGACTGGGATTCGTTCCGAGAAGCGATCAGCAATTGCTGCTGGTTGAGGTCGAAGTCGCCTCCATTGCTGGCGACAGCGGCCCCATTGAGTTGTGCCTGTAAAAATTGGGTTTCCGAAATTAAATTCGCTCGGAGTTTGGTCAGGTTTTCCAGTTCTGAACCGGATTCTCCTACGGTATTACCACTGAGTGCTGCTGTAAAAAACTGATTTTCTCGCATCAGGGCGTCTCGTTGTTGCTTGAGAGACTCCACATCAGCTTCCGGATTGGTCGGGTCGAATGTGACCAGGAGTTGGCCTTGTTGCACCAATTGGCCGCCTTGAACGTGAATTTCCCGCACCACACCATTGGTTGGGGGTTTCACTTCAACCACTGCACCTTGGGGTTCTAATTTACCCATGGTGGCAACGGATTGATCGATTTGCGCCCAGGCCGCCCAACCGACTCCCGAAGCGGTCATACCCATAATCAACCAAATAAATACACTAGACCAAATCGGGGGGCGTTCTAAGATAACGGGTTGGTCGAAAACTGCTGATTTCATGGTTTCTAGGTGCTAGGGTTTATGAATGATGGGGGGGATGGGTCAGTGGTCATTGGTCATTGGTCATTGGTCATTGGTCCTTGGTCATTGGTCCTTGGGAGATGGGGGAGAATTGGGAGATGGGGGATTTTGGCCTCATCTCTCATTCTGCCCATTTCATCCCTAAACTTGGGATTCTTGTTGTTGATACAGGCAATAGTAGAGACCTTTGAGGGCCATTAATTCATCGTGAGTGCCTTGTTCCACCACTGCGCCTTGGTCCATCATGAGGATGACATCGGCTTTTTTGACGGTAGTCAGACGGTGGGTGATGAAAAAGACCGTGCGACCCTTAAAGGCTTCGGCGAGGTTTTCACAAACCAGACGCTCGGAATTGTAGTCCAGGGCGCTGGTGGCTTCGTCCAAAATCAGGAGATGGGGATTTTGGAGGACCGTCCGGGCGATCGCAATCCGTTGGCGCTGTCCCCCGGATAAGGAGGAACCCCGTTCTCCCACAACGGAGTTATATCCATTGGGCAGGGTCATAATAAACTCATGGGCAACCCCAATTTTGGCCGCTTCAATGATGTCATTGGTGGAGGCATCAGGATTGGTCAAGGCGATATTGTCCTGAACTGTCCCATTAAACAGGAGGGTATCCTGGAGGACGACGCCAATTTGGCTGCGCAGGGAATACAATTCCACCTTAGATACATCATAGCCATCGAGCAGAATCCGACCGCCTGTGGGTTCATAAAGCCGTTGCAATAGCTTCATCAAGGTACTCTTACCGGAACCACTCTGACCGACAATCCCGACAAACTGACCCGGTTGAAACTCCAGGTTAATGTTCGCCAATTGCAGAGATTTACTCTGGGGAAAGTGGAAGGACACATTTTCAAATCGGACAGCCCCCTGTACCGCTGGCATGGGGATATTGCTGCGGTCCTTGTCATCGGCCTCGGGATGGGCTTCTAAGATATCCCGGAGACGTTCGACGGACATGGCAGTTTCTTGGAAGGTTTGCCAGACTTGGACGAAGCGCAGCAGGGACCCGGTGACGTTGGAGGCGATAATCCGGAAGGCGATCAACTGACCCAAGGACATTTGGGGAGGGTCACTCAGCACTAAATGAGCACCGACCCAGAGCAGGGCCAGACCCGATGCCTTATTGAGTAAGGTACTGATGGAACTGGCGGTGGTGGAGGTGACGACGGTTTTAAAGCCAGCGCTGATATAGCGAGCATAGCGATCGTACCAACTCCACCGGGAGGTGAGTTCGATGTTCTGGGCCTTGACGGTTTGAATCCCGGAGAGGACCTCGACGAGATAGGACTGGGTATCGGCGTAACGCTCGGCCCGTTTGCGTAACAGCCGTTGGACAATGGGCGATACCCCGGCGATTAACAGGGCCATCAGGGGGACGACGGCTAGGGCGACGGCGGTCATCAGGAGGCTGTAGGAGAGCATGACGGCGATATAAATCACCGAAAATAAGGCATCGAGAACGACGGTGAGGGCGGTCCCGGTGAGGAATTGGCGAATTTTTTCCAGTTCGCTCACCCGTCCGGCGAGTTCACCGACGCGCCGTTGATCGAAGTAGCCGAGGGGGAGTCGCAGCAGGTGGTCGATGACCTGGGACCCGAGGCTTAAGTCAATGCGGTTGGTGGTGTCTACGAATAAATAGGTCCGTAACCAGGTGAGCGCCCCTTCAAACACGGCGACTAAAACCATCAATAAGCCGAGGATATTCAGGGTATCTAGGCTTCTTTGACCGATGACTTTATCGATAATCACCTGGGTGATTAAGGGGTTGGCTAACCCAAAGAGTTGAACGAAGAAGGAGGCGAGGAAGACTTGGACTAGGACGCTTTTATATTTGCCGAGTTCGGGGAGGAACCACCAGAAGTTAAAGGTGTCTTGTTTGTCTTCGGCGGGAGGGACGAGGAGGAGGACCTGTTCGGTGCCTTCTTTGCCTTCTTCTGCTGGGGTGGAGAGTTGCCACTCCTGGATGAATTTTTGGGGTTTGCGGCGAATGATGCCTTTGGAGGGGATGGCGACAACGACTTCGCGATCGCTGACGCTGAATAAGAGGGCAAAGCTATTTTCCCAGCGAATCATTGCCGGTGCTTTGAGTCGGGAGAGGACTTCCACTGGGACGGTGACTAACTGTCCGTTAAATCCCATCATGGCGGCGACGGACCCACAGGATTGCAGGGTCAGTTTGCCGTGGGAGTTGTATTGATTTTCCAAGACGCGCTGCACCACGTCACGGCGCACCCGAATCTGGTATTGTTTCCCCAACATTTGAAAACAGGCCAAAGACCCTTGGATGGGGCCTTTTCCCCGCATGAAGGGATATTTAACTTTGCCCCGGGGGGTGTTTTCTTCGGCTTCCATCACCGGGGGGCGATCGGGGGCGTAGGGAATGGCATCGACGACTGTCGGGGTGACAGTTGGCGTCGGGGCGACTGCGCTATGGGAATCGGCGATCGCACCCCCATTGTCCTGGGGAGTCACCGGCTCTCCCGCCACATCAAACAGGGGTAAGCCCACGACTCTAGCCCCATCGGGACAAGGCAATTTACCAATGGTGTTGGCATCCACCATCAGGCGGCTGCCTTTTTCAAATTCACCGATGGTCCCGCTGCTGAGAAACCAGAGATGCTCGCGATCGAGTTCGGTAAGATTGGCTTTCCCTTTGGGGATGTTGATGACCACCGCCCGGGGTTGGAATTGCAGGGTCAAGTCTTTGGCATTGGTCGTGGCATCGGCTCGCCGCTGAAGTTCCCCGGAGAGCAGCTCAAACACCTCATTCAAGGCCGCCTGTTGCTCAAAGGCTTCTCGCAGAGCGTTTTCCGATTTCACCTGTTCTAGGAACGTACTGGCCCGGATGCAGACACAAATCACTTCCCGAGAGGCGATCGCACTATCTACAGCTACCCCTCGAATCAAGCTACCCCACCCGAGAATTTCTCCCGGACCGGCTAACCGCAAACTGACCATGCTTTGACTGCGTTGGTCATGGGCCAATTCCCGCACTTGGCCCTCGTAAATCACCGCCACTTGAGTCGGCATTTTGCCCAACTCAAAAATCGGTTGACCCGTCCGATACCGCAACAGTTCGCAATGGGTGGCCAGATTTTCCAAAGCCCGATCGCCGAGGCGATTAAATGGGGCCGTTTTCCCTAAAAATTCTGAAATTTGAGAGAGATCGATTGTTGATGTCATGATGAAACGTTCCGAAGCGCCTAACCCGCGATAGACTGCAATGACCCGACTTTTTGCACCTGTTCTCGCCACCAAACTTCAAACATTTCGTCGATTAATTGCCGACGCATATTGTCATCCAGTTGGGCTGGAATAAATTTTTCCAATCGAATAATCACAAACCATACATCCAATTGTCGAGGCGGCCAGAGTTGCCCCGGTTGACTAATCGATAACAGTTTACCAATCAGGGGATGGGGTTGAGAGACCGCAACAGGTCCCAGTAATCCCCCAGTTCGGCTTTCTGGGCCTTTTGAGTATTCGGCAGCCGCATCTGCAAAGCTTTGTTCCCCTTCAGAAATCCGAAAGTAGATTTCTTGGGCCAGACCCGCATCCTGTGTGCGAATTAAGGAGTAAACGACTTTATCCAGGTCGCTTTTGCGGGTCATAAAATAACTTTGAACTTTTGGCCCCCAGGTTGTTCTCTTGAATTTTTCTATCAATATCTGTCGCACCACAGACTCCTGCATCTGTTCTTCGGTCATGCCTTGGCTTTTGAGCCACGCCTCCCGGATTTCAGGGGAGGTGAGCTTTTGCTGCACAGCAAAGTCTTCAAGCGCTCTTAAGCGTTCTTCATCGCTTACCGTGATATTCGCCTCGGCGATTCCTTGATCTAGGACGACACCCCGACAAAATTGCTGATCTAACTGATACCGCTTTAATAAGGCGGGTATGTCTTCGGCTTTAATCGTTATGTCGCCAACTTGGAAAAGGTCACTCATGTTCAACCTCTACAAGACCACAAATATAACCAATCCTAGTTGGCATTGCCAGCACTTTTTGTTTCCTGAATTGAGTTTGGGTTGGGTTTCGGGCAATTGGGTGATGCTCTCCCATCATAAACAGCCG
>CAYUEH010000346.1:0-1380 GCA_964442465.1 uncultured Laspinema sp.
TGTCATTAATCCGCCATTTGAGTTGGCTGCAATAGTTTTGAATCGTCGAGCGGAAGTTGGTCCCAGAAAACAGGTCAAGATTGATAGCCATACTGTCATTTAGAAGAAAGTAAAGTCAAGATTGTTAGAAAGGAAATTAACCCCTTCACTGATGAGTTGAGCCGAACTTAATCTATTGAATTTTTCAGATAATTTTACCCTCAATAAATTTAAAAATTCCTATAATTCTCCTGAATTATTAGAATTTGTAATGTAATTTGGGGTTAAGTTCAAACTGAAACCTTCTGATTTCACCATTGTATCAACTTGATTTTAAAAAACTCTAAACTTGAAGCCAATTTGAAAACAAGTTAAAGCCAATTTGACCGAAAGGAGGGTTCAGGGAAGCGATCGCCACGGTCCCCAGGGAATGAAGGGCTAGATTTTGTAGGGAGTCTGAGCTAAGGTGTGCCGTTGGAGAAGGGCGATCGAATGTTTCCCTAAAACGGCAAATTGCAGCACTTCCTCCATTCCCGCATTCCTGCAACCGGAAAAAATTACCCTTTCCCATCTTTCCAAAATCTATAAAATCTGGGCAGATAGTATGATACCCTAATTAAATTAGAAGCGAGAGGAGATTGAGACCCATTTAAACCCCATTTCAAACCCATTTACCGATTACATCTGAATTAGAGGCTGAACGTCGTTTTTAATAAGTTGTAGGACTTCCATGTATCAACCCACTCTGCCGGAAAAAAATCATCGTTTTGTTCCCCTGAGTTCCGAACAGCGAAGACGGTTACAGGATAAATTCCTGACAGACTATGACAAGAAAATCAATGACATTTTACAGGATTGGCGCGCCGAGTCGGCGAGTTTGGGAGAAGTGCCAACAGAAGCGGAGGTCAAACGCATTTTGGAGGATACTGCTCCAACTTGCGAGTATTGGTTGATTGATGGATTATGTCGCCTATTGCTGAATCGTCCCTATCGCGACTATAGTCATCACAATGTCCCTCAGAAATTAAAACAGGAAATCGCCGAAAAATTAGAGCAGTTCAAACAGGGTCGAGGCATTGCTTGGGGGAAATTTAATAAAGTTTGGGTTGAAAAACTGAATGATTTATCTCCCCCCAGTTCAGAAACCATTAGAAAGTTTCTCAACACCGATTACGAAACCTGTGAACATTGGGTGGTTAACGGGTTATCTCAGATTTTTCTGGACTGTCTCTATGAGGAATGGATGCAACAGAGTCTCTACAAAAACGATATCAATTATCCCGGTACAGAAAAAGCTCCTGAGCAGAAAATACGTCAGTTTGTGGATTGGAAATCACCTGTAGAGTTCCCCTTGACGACTTGGGAAAACGAAGCGCCGGAACTGTCCAATTTCTATGGACG
>CAYUEH010000346.1:1480-6125 GCA_964442465.1 uncultured Laspinema sp.
GAAACCTCCAAAGAGGCCATTAATCGGCTGATGGATGGGTTGCGATCGCAACGATGTTTACTCATTTTTGATGAATGGGAACCCCTCTTAGCCAGTGGAGAATTAGCCGGACAATATCGAGATGGATATGAGGATTATGGTGAACTAATTCGCCAAATTAGTCAGGAAAACCATCAAAGTTGTTTACTCGTGACCAGTCGTGAACCGTCCCATTCTATGCATTACTTAAAACAAGAAAAATTGACGACTCATCTGTTCGCAGTTAAAGGATTAGAACCCGCATCGGCCCGCCAAATTTTACAAGACAACCAACTCAAAGACCCCGAAGATTGGCACAAATTAATTGACCTGTATCGGGCCAATCCTTTGGCATTGATGACGATTTGTCCAATTATCAAAGATTATTTTACAGGAAAAGTTTCTAGGTTTATTCAAAAAAATACGGTAGTAGTCGATGATGCCTTGCAGGAAGTGTTGAAACAACATTGGGAAACGGTATCCGAGGCAGAACAACAAATCATGTACGGATTAGCTATCGCCAGAAACCCCATTTCTCTCGCTGCCTTAAAACCCCAGATATTATCAGCCTTTTCTGAATCAGAATTCATCCAAATTATCAAATCCCTGAGTCGGCGATCGCTCCTGGAAATCAGCACAGTGGAGGATGAAGCGCACTTCACCCTCCAACCGGCGGTGATGAAATATATCACCAAAGACTTAATCACCCTCCTGTGCCAGGAAATCACCACAGGAATCCGCACTCAAAACCTGGAAATATTTGACCGACTCCGCACCCATCAACTGGTGATTCCGGATAGCTTGAATGCCGAAATCAACTCCCTGCAAGTCCGACTGATTCTAACCCCCATCAAAGAGAAACTGGTGATGAAATTGAGAAGCGATCGCCGGTTAGGGGTTTATCTCACCCAAATGCTCGCTATGCTAGCGGGAAAATCCGCCCTAGAAGTGGGATATGCCGCCGATAATCTTCAGAATTTGCTCAATCTCTTGCCTAAATCTGAGGGTTAAAGTATGATAGACTTAACCGATTTAAAATTATTCCAGGACTTACGGATTCCCTCTATATTTGTAGGGGCGATTCGCGAATCGCCCCTACAGATAGGGGTTGGTTTCCCAATATTCTTAAGTCCTGTATTCATCAAAAACCTGAAAGCAAAGGGGTGTGAATCATGAGCGATCGCCACGAATTAACCGATTCCATAGAGTGGGTAAATTACTGCATTAATCCCCAATGCCAACATCGACAAAACCCCGAAACCGAGCCAGTTTGTCAAAGCTGTGGTACCCCATTGTTTGTGGGCGATCGCTATCGCCTCATCTCTCCCTTGAGACCCCTGAATCAACTCACCTCCACCGAACTATTTGAAGTCGAGGATTGGGGGGATAACGCTGGAACACACAATCCTCTGAAAGTTTTAAAAGTCTTAAAACCCACGGATAATCAGGCATTAATTCGCCTGTTTGAGCAAGAAGCGCGGGTGTTAACCGCCCTCAAACATCCCCAAATTCCCACCGTTGACCCCTATAGTCCCTTTCTAGTTACCTTAAAGTCAGGTACTATTCTCCGCTGTTTAATCCAGGAGAAAATTGAGGGAGTCAATTTAGAGCAGTGGGTCACCGAACAGGGTCCAATTTCTACCCATCAGGCTTTAGATATTTTGCGTCAATTAGCCGAACTGTTAAAGTTTGTTCATAGCAAAGGCTTTTTTCATCGAGATATTAAACCGGCAAATATTATGCGACGTTCCAATGGTGAACTGGTTTTAATTGACTTTGGAACCGCCCGGGAAGTCAGCGCCAGCTTAGTCGAAAAACGAGAACAGCAAACCGTCACCCGGGTGATTTCCGAAGCATACACCGCCCCAGAGCAACGACAAGGAAAAGCGCTTCCCAAATCGGATTTATTTGCTCTAGGACGGACGATGGTTTATTTACTAACTGGCTGTTCACCCCTAGAATTTGAGGACCCGGAAACGGGAGAATTAGTCGGATGGGAAGCGGTTTGTCCTGATTTGCATCCGGCTTTTGCAGCAGTGATTAATCAGTTAATTCACCCCGTCTCTTCTCATCGCACTCGCAATCCTGAACTGCTGTTAAAACAGTTAGATGAGATGCAATTTGGGGGAGAAATTTATGGGCCAGAAGTTGCAATTTTGGCGACCCATTCCCGCTCTAATCCGGTCCGTTGGAATCCGCTGCTCACGCAAATTTACCGACTCATCCGTTCTCCTCTCATTGCTAAAGTTGCTTTGATTGGATTAGTAGGGGTAGTTGCAGTCAGGGAATTGATGCCTTTGATTTCCTCCCAAATTGCTTGGAAACTCAATGACTTCGCGACGGACCAGCATACCAGCGATCGCCTAGAAACGGCGGAATGGTTGTATAAAATGGCCTTGATAGTCGAGCCAGAATTTGCGAGTGCTCAGTATGGGTTAGGCGCAACTTGTGAGAAATTGGAGAACTTTGAATGCGCGATCGCTCATTATTCTGAAGCCAGTGCATCATCCAGCGATCGGGCCGCCTCTGCTGCTCTCAACAACCTAGGTCGTTTTTATATTTTAAATGGAAGTTACGATCAAGCCCTCGATCTACTTCTACCCGCCTTGGAACGGGCAAATGAAATGTTAACGAAATCGGATATTCATAAAAATTTAGGGTGGCTTTATTGGCTCAAAAAAGACTATTCACAGGCTGAATTCCATTTAAGAAATGCTATTCTACTCAACGACGAAAAACCCGATGCCTATTGCCTATTAGCCAAAGTCTTGTCCGATATCGGGGATAATATCGGGGCAGAAAATGCAGCAGAAAATTGCCGGATTCGGTATCAACCCAACCCGCACAAACCCGAAGTGGAAACCTGGGTTTTAGCCTTGAACAGTACCACAACGAGTCACCTCCCCAAACCCGAATAAAAAAATTAGCCCTCAGATTGGGAAAAACTCCTGTAAATCCCATCGAGCCTTGTTCTCCAGTCTCCCGAAGCTGGTAGGATTGAATCAGAAGGGCGATCGCAACTCGGAAATTTCCGACAGGGCGATCGCCTTTCGATACTACTGGTTTAGGGAGTAAGGGAGTCTCTTACTCACGGGTGAAGCTGGTGGGAGGTTGGTTCGGACACTCACAAGTAACGGAGTTTTGAGACTCAATGATTTCTTGGGAAAACCCGGCGTTGGCAATGGATTGGATTTGGTCTCCGATGCTGCTAAAATTAGAAGCAGCCATAAAAAGGGAGGTAATCGCAATATTCACGAGAATTTCTAATTTGCTAGGCATGATGTCAACTCCTGCGGGATTCGCTTGGACTTCTTTTGAATTACCCTAAGCCTAGCCTTGAGAACATCCGGTTGTTTACTAAAGAAGGTTAGTAGATTTTTTAGTCATCATTCCAGACAAAAGTCTGGCTATTGACATCTCAAATTACCCCCTTTTTTGTTTATATCATAATCCGGGAGTTGGTGTTTACTAACAATCATTAGTAACCGGATTAGCTGTTTGGATTAAATGTTAGCTATTTAGTGTGGAGGAGTCATGAACATTGAACAAATCATAACACAAGCAGCGGAAAAATGGAAACTGGAGGAACTTTCCCTAGACTTAGGGGAAGCCAAAAACCTTTATCACAATGCACAAAGGCAGCAACCACTCTCTCAGCAAGAATCAGACTGTCTATGTGGATTACTGTGTCATTACCGACCCCAACAAATTGCAAAGCTGCTTCATATTCAAGTTAATGGTTTACAGGTCAACTTGAGCCATGGCTTGTACCGATACATTGAAACTCTGGTTGAGCAAAAAACCGGCAATCGACCAAAAATTGCTTGGTCTGTGGTTCCAACTTTGTTAGAAAATTTAGGATATAAACGCACCGGAGAGGGGGATAAATGGGTCAAATGGACGATACATATTGACCTTCCGGAAATGCCCCCTGACCTCCTCGAAAAAATCAAAAGTTTTCTGAAAACAATTACGGGTAATGCTTCTATCCGACTCTATAGAATTGAAGAAGGCAGCATCCGGTTAGTATTTAATGGCTATTTAGCAGGATTTGAACGAGTTCGGGAACTGTTTGAAACGGGAGAACTTTCGGAACAGTTAGGAGTAACGGTTTTAGACGTAGAGTTAGAACCCGTGAGCGCACAACCGGACCCGGTTAATTTGAGTGCTTGGCTGGAAAATCAGTTGAATCAAGCGATTGAGGCGGGATGGCAGACGATTGATGAACTGTTTGGAATGCGATCGCCTGCCTTTCGTTCGGATTTAGCGAGTTATGCCAAAGATATCGAACCGGGACCGGATTTGCCGACGATTCAACAGGGAAAATCGATTGTTTTGGGAACGGCGTCTTTAGCGCTATTGGTGAAACTTTCCCAGGAATCTGAGGAGGGAATTGATATTTTAGTGCGGGTGTTTCCGATTCAGGAGTCAACTGTGTTGCCTGAACAACTCAAATTAATGGTTTTGGATGAGCAGGGAGAGATTTTGGAGGAAGTAAGCGCAGGACGGGGGAACAATTGCATTGAACAACCCTTGAGTGGTGAACCGGGGGAAGGGTTTGTGATTAAGCTGGAATTGGGAGAATTGAGTGCAACAGAAAGTTTTATAGTATAGGGTTTTCTGGAGT
>CAYUEH010000347.1:0-4171 GCA_964442465.1 uncultured Laspinema sp.
GGGAGGGGGATAATCAGGGGGACGGGAGGGGGATAATCAGGGGGACGGGAGGGGGTTCCAAGGGGGGGAAGGGGGATCAATCCTTTTTTTGCAAGAGGTCTAATATCATAGGACCCCTGGTCACGGTCAAGTCAAATAATCCCCTGGCATGATTCCCGCGAGATCCCCGCTTGTTTGTCAGGGGGGCGGGAGAGATTGATGCAAGCGGGCTGATCTATAGCAATCATGAAGTGCCGTTGTGGAAGACGTCGGCGGCCCCAACCGTTGGCGGCCCAAAGCATTCTGCAGGAGAATACATAAGTCACAAATCTGGCAAGGACTGCTATAGGATATTCTATAGAAGAGGGTCGCTCCCGTTCGTTGTGCCTTGCGATGAAAGCAATAGGGGCGACGAATTCACCGGAAATTCAGATAGGCAAAATCCACTCAACGATGATAGATCCACGGAAAGACGAAATAGTAGCCATTCTTTCGCAAATTGAGGACCTGCAACGGGAAAGGACCACCCTCGCCATCGATGAGCTTGCTTTAGAGGATGAATCCCCAGAAGCGATCGCAATGGCTTATCGACGTGCGGCGCGAGAAACGGCAGCAGTTGCGGTAGAAGTGAAAGGAATTGACGATGCGATCGCCGCACTCCACCGCAAACTCTCTGAGAAACAGATTGAGTTGAAGCGCCAATCTGGAAAAAATTCGATCGCCGCCCAAGTCGAAGAATCCAGAGAGTGCGCCCGAGTTCATGCCCAGCGGATTAACGAACTCGCCAATGAACTGAGCGAAGAAGTCAAAGCCCTCAAGGCGATCGCCGATGACATTTCCACCAGTTATTGGCAGGTTTATTACAAGCCTTTTATTACCGGATTTACCAGTATTTCAGTCCCCCATGTTCGTTCCGATGGGGATGTCTGGATGATTATCAATCGCGTGGTGTAAGCAGAAGTCTGTCGGGGCGGCTACCTTCTGACAATCACCTGTTAGCTGTTTCCCAAAGGATGCATCAGTGAGCGCACCAGAAGAGGACTTCTCCCCGGGGTCTATCCCGCGAATTTGGGAGGGACTTTTATCCCTGGGGAAAGCGTGGATCCGAGGGCATCAGTCTGGCGCGGGGGCGACTGCCCCAGAGTGGTAACTCCCGATCGACCCATCTGCTGTTTGAGGGTCTGGAAGGGCAACTTTGATCGCACCCAGAGCAAAACGATGGTAGGGTAGATCCGTTACGGTGACTCGACCCTCGCAAACCCAAGCTATGAATAAAGCTCAAAAAACAGCGCATCCCACCGGGGCGCTTAATGATCTCAATCTGGAAAAAAAAAGGCAGTGCGAACCAATGGCTGGCTGTTTTTTTCCTCGGTTCAATTTTGCTGCTACTCCTTCCTTGCCGAAACAAGGGGAGTGTAGTTCAATTGAACCGAACCCGGTGGGCGAGGGAGGGCCCCTAGGATGGGAGGGGTCGCGCCAGGGTGGTTCAGGTTCGGCTCCCCTCCGTCAACGCATTACGATATCTGCCGTTTTATTTTTACAGTGTAGCTGAGGTAATTTATGCTGGCACCCCGTGACCTGCAATATCTGTTGGATATTTTAATCTCGGCAAAACTCGCTTTGAACTACGTTTCGAGAAGTAGCTGGTCCAGTTTTGTAGAAGATGTTCAATTGCAAGATTCGGTGATTCGGCGATTAGAGGTGATTGGAGAGGCGGAACGTCGTCTGTCTGAACGAACCCGAGTTTCTCTGTCACGAATTCCTTTTATTATGATGCGGAATAGAATTATTCATGAATATGATAAGATAGTATTAGAAGTCGTTTGGGATACAGTTCAAAAAGATTTACCCACTCTCGTAGAATCTTTGGAAAAGGTTTTACCAGCGCCAGAACAAGAGGAAGAATCCTACTACTAAACATCTAAAAAAAGCCGGTATTTATGGGGTTTAACCCCCTTTAATCGCGCTAATTTTTGTTGGAGGAGTGCGATTTAACCGGGGTTCGGTTGCATTGATGATAGCCGCCTCACCCCGGACCATCCCAGGAGTTTTGCGATCGCCATTTTTGCGCTCTTAGCCTGGAGTCAACGGGCGATCGCTCTTTCTCTATTCCCCCCACAGATCCCGATCGAACCCAGGGGAATGCGCGCCGTGTTCCTGGGATGCTCCCGCCTTGTCTCCGTAAAACTACGGAACTTTTCCACATTTAGGGCAATCTGCAATCCGGCGATCGCTCGACCCATTCCCCTTCCACCTCCACCTGAGCCCACGGAATTCCTCCCCCCTCCCCAGATTCTGAAAAACCCCTCCCAGAAATGATATAATTTTCTATAAATTCTTATCACCGGGTAGAAAATAACTTCCTCCCTTCAATCGGTAGCAACTACAACAAATTCTCAGGAGTTCTCAGACCTTCAAGGGTCGTTCCAAGTTGATTGCCTGCTAAAGAATGGAAAACTTATATGGATTCAAATCGGAAACTCAACTCATACATTTTGCGGGTAGCAATGCTACCTTTTGGTGGATTATTAATACTTCTGGTCCTGCTCTATTCTAACCGAGAACAAGCGCAGCAATCCTGGACCCGGCTCAAGCCCATTGCCACTGAAAATTTAGGCAGCAACGAAGCCCTCTTAACCCCCACCGAGCAACAACTTGGAACAGAAGAAATTAGGAACCTCGAAACCGGCTTAAACAACTTGCAATTGATCCTAATTTTGGGCGGATTAATCGAACTGGGGTTAATGGCTTATGCCCTATGGGCGATCGCCTCCGGTGTGAACCGTCGGGTTGAGGAAGTCGCCCAGGAAATCACCGAATCCTCAATGGATATCGCCACCACCATGACCCAACAAGAACGCATTGCCAACGATCAGGCAGCGTCGGTGAATCAAACCACCACCACTATGGACGAATTGGGTGCATCCTCCCGACAATCAGCGCAACAAGCCGAAGCCGCTGCCGCTGATGCCCGCAATGCCTTAGTCTTAACCGAAGGCGGGAGTAAAGCCGTTGAACGCACCCTAACCGATATGTCCGCTTTAAAAGCCAAAGTCGGAGAAATCGCCGAACAAATCCTCCGCTTGAGCGAACAAACCTCACAAATTCGTAATATCTCTGGACTCGTCAGTGACTTAGCCACTCAAACCAATATGCTGGCCCTAAATGCTGCCGTAGAAGCCGTTCGTGCCGGAGAACATGGCAAAGGATTTGCAGTAGTTGCCAGTGAAATTAGAAAACTCGCCGACCAAAGTCAGAAATCCACCGAAAAAATTAATGGGCTAGTTGGAGACATTCAATCCGCCATTAATTCCACGGTAATTGTCACCGATGAAGGCAGTAAAACCGTCCAGGCAAGTTTAAAAATTGCCAAAGAAACCGCCGAAGCCTTCGAGGGAGTCACCGACGCCATTAACAACATTACCCTCAGTACCCAACAAATCTCTTTAAGCGCCAAACAGCAAGCGATCGCCATTCAGCAAGTCGTAGAAGCCATGAACTCCCTGAATAAAGTGGCCAATCAAACCGCCCAAGGCATTAGCCAAGTTAAAACCGGCACCGATCGCCTCAACAGCGTCGCTCAAAATTTGAAGCAAATTGTTTAGAACAGCTTCCCCTAAAACCGGGCTAAACCCTCTTATAGCGCGTCTAAATCATTCTGACAAAAATAAAGCGAGCAAGATGCTCGCACTCCTAGGTAATCATCTGTCGGATCTAGTGTCAAAATGATTTAGGACTGCTATATAGCGGTGCAGGGACTGATGCGGTACAGACACTTAAAGCAGTGCGAGCATCTTGCTCGCTAGAGAATTAGCGAGCAAGATGTGATGCCTACGGCACGCTTCGCGGTAAGCACCAGCTATGCCGTAGGCTTTACGCACTCCCAAAGAATGTTTTGCAGGAATTAAAATCAGCCGCCACTGATTTTGGCAGGGTAACCCAAACCCGTCAAAATTTCCACCACTTTTTGCTTGCAATCCCCTTGCATTTCAATCGTATTCTCCTTCACCGTCCCCCCAGTTCCGCACTTGCTTTTGAGCTGCTTGGCCAAGTCCGATAACGTTTCCGGTTTGAGTTGAAAGCCGGTAATTTCCGTCACCGTTTTACCCTTGCGCCCCTTGCGAGAGGCTTGCACTCGAATCTTTTGCCCAGAAGGCGGCAGTTCCGTAACCGGACGTTCCGTGGCGGCATT
>CAYUEH010000347.1:4271-6121 GCA_964442465.1 uncultured Laspinema sp.
TTATTGTTTCATTTATTGCGATCGCCGTGACTACCACACCCAGACCCCTAACCCCCACCTCTCACCCCCAACAACCCGATACCTTTGGACGCTTCGGACGCTTTGGCGGCAAATATGTCCCCGAAACCCTCATGCCGGCCCTCGCGGAACTGGAAACCGCCTATCAGCAATATCGCAACGACCCGGAATTTCAAGCCGAACTAGACTTGCTGCTGCATGATTATGTCGGACGTCCCAGCCCCCTCTATTTCGCCGAACGCCTGACCCAACATTATGCGAGACCCGACGGCAGCGGTGCCCAAATTTATCTGAAACGGGAAGACCTCAACCATACCGGGGCTCATAAAATTAACAATGCGATCGCCCAGGCCCTCCTCGCCAAACGCATGGGCAAACAGCGGATTATCGCCGAAACCGGCGCGGGTCAACATGGCGTGGCCACAGCAACAGTCTGCGCTCGCTTTGGCCTAGAATGCGTGATTTACATGGGCGTTCACGATATGGAACGGCAAGCCCTAAATGTGTTTAGAATGCGCCTAATGGGGGCCGAAGTCCGCCCCGTTGCTGCGGGGACGGGAACCCTCAAAGATGCCACCTCCGAAGCGATTCGCGACTGGGTAACCAACGTGGAAACCACCCATTACATCCTGGGTTCGGTAGCCGGACCCCACCCCTATCCGATGATGGTCCGCGACTTCCATGCGGTGATTGGTCAGGAAACCCGGGCTCAATGCCTGGAAAAATGGGGCGGGTTGCCGGATATTCTCCTCGCCTGCGTCGGCGGAGGTTCTAATGCGATGGGGTTATTCCATGAATTTGTCAACGAAACCCAAATCCGCCTGATTGGGGTAGAAGCGGCAGGGGAAGGGGTGAATACGGATAAACACGCGGCGACCCTGACTCACGGCCAAATCGGGGTTTTGCATGGGGCGATGAGCTATTTACTGCAAGATGATGAAGGCCAAGTGATTGAGGCCCACTCGATTAGTGCTGGGTTGGATTATCCTGGTGTCGGTCCCGAACATAGTTATTTGAAAGACCTGGGACGGGCGGAATATTACAGTATTACGGATAAAGAAGCGTTAGAGGCGTTTCAGCGGTTATCGCAATTAGAGGGGATTATTCCGGCTTTGGAAACTTCTCATGCGATCGCCTATTTAGAAACCCTTTGTACTCAAGTTGAAGGTAGCCCTCGAATTGTGATTAATTGTTCGGGCCGGGGTGACAAAGACGTACAAACGGTGGCGAAACATCTTCTCCCCAACTCTTAACTGGATTAAACCCCATGAAACTCGGATTTCTCCTGGCAAAGCTGGCACTGTTAACGATGGCAATGACCGTGAGTGGTTGCCAGTTTTCTGCCTATTTAGAAGCGGGATTAGAAGATGCTGAAAGTGCGTCGAGTCCCCAACCGGGGACTGCGGTTCCGGCACCGTCTGATTCTGAATTTAGCGAGATGGAACAACGGGTTCACGAATTGGTGAATCAATATCGGCAGGAGCAGAACCTGCCGCCTTTAACTGTAGACCCCCGGATTAGTGACCAGGCGCGAAAACATAGTGAAGCGATGGCCCGGGGTGAGATGACTTTTAGTCATGATGGGTTTGATGAGCGCATCAAGGCGATCGGTCAATCCCTAGCCTATCGCAGCGCAGCGGAGAATCTCGCTTATAACATGGGCTATCGGGATCCGGTCAATCAAGCGGTAGAGGGGTGGATTGGCAGTCCCGGCCATCAGCAGAATATGGTGGGCGCTTATGATTTGACCGGCATTGGGATTGCTAAAAATGCCAAAGGCGAGTATTATTACAGCCAAATTTTTATCAAGGGTCGGTAAGGTTCAGGTTCCT
>CAYUEH010000348.1:0-6108 GCA_964442465.1 uncultured Laspinema sp.
GAATTACGGGGGGTGTAATCGGCGGAGGGGTGGGGATGTCTGGGAGTGGCACTGCCTCCGGTGGTGGTGGCGGCGGTGGCGGTGCGAGTGGGGGTAGGAAATCATCCCGGGTAATCTGACTGGCACTGATATTTTGTAAAATGGTCACGGTGCCAGTGAGGCGATCGAGAATCAGGGTATTTAAAGTCCCGTTGGCATCAAATTCTTCGCGGATATCGAGGTCTTCAAAGGTGATGCCATCGGCTAAGAGTAAGAAATCTTCCCCATCGGTGAAGTCGGTGATTAGGTTTCGCGTCTGTTGTAAGAACCCTAATCCCGGAGAAATGACAAATTGATCGGACCCTTCGCCGCCAGTGAGGGTGTTGTTGCCGGTGCCGCCGAAAATGACATCATTGCCTTTATCGCCAAAGAGCAGGTCATCTCCATCATCGCCACGGATGGTATCGTTGTCTTGGCCGCCATAAATGGTGTCATTTCCAGAACCCCCTTCAAGGAGGTCGTTGCCTTCGTTGCCGAAGATGAGGTCATCCCCTTCGCCGCCATCAACGAAGTCATCGCCAAGATTGCCAAAGAGGACGTCATTGCCTTTGTCCCCGAAGAGTTGGTCGTTATCTTGACCCCCGTAGGCGGTATCATCGCCTTGACCGCTATAGACGACATCAGCGCCTTTGTTGCCAAAGAGAACATCATTCCCTTCATTGCCAAAAATGACGTCGTTGCCGACGCCACCGTAGGCGGTATCATTGCCTTCCCCGGCGTAGATGACATCGTTTCCGCCACCAAAGACGTCGGCACTCAGGTCGTCACCGTAGATGATATCGTTTCCGGCATTCCCTACTACTAAGTCGCTGCCTTCGTTGCCATTGAGGATGTCATCCCCATCTTCCCCGTAGAGGGTATCGTTGCTCAGACCGCCAGAAATGTTATCGTTGCCGAGGCCACCATAGATGAGGTCATTGCCATCGTCACCGGAGAGGAGGTCATTCCCCTCATGACCGATGATCAGGTCGTTGCCTTTGCCGCCATAAACGGTGTCGGTCCCCCCTTCTCCATCGAGGGTATCGTTGCCTTGGTTTCCGAATATCAGGTCATTGCCGATGCCACCAAAGATGATGTCGTCGCCAAATCCTTCTTCGAGGGAGAGTCCGTCCCGGGTGAGGTCTCCGTAGAGGACGTTGTTGCCGGAGACTCCGCGAATGATGTCGTTACCGGGACCACCGGCGATCGAGTCGTTGCCTTGGTTTCCCAGGAGGCTATCGTTACCTACATTGCCATAGATGGAATCATCTCCTGGGTTGCCAGCGATGGTATCGTCGGCTAGGGAACCAATAATGGTATCATCTCCAGCTTGGCCTTGGATGATTTGCTGTAGGGATAAGTCTAAAAAAATGCCGTCTTCCTCTAAAGTTCGAGAGGATTCTGGGCGATCGCTTTCATCTAATCCGGTAAGATTTGACCCGGGAAGATTCGTTGCCAGGGGATTGTTCGGTTCGCTAATTTGTGCCATTTTGGTAATTCTATCTACAGAATTGTTTGGGTGAATACTCAACTCATCAAGGGGAGTTTTTCAAGGCCGATCGCACGGCTTCATTATCAAAAAATAGGGGTTGTGATGGATGATCTACATTGGCGATCGCTCACTACTGCTCAGATGCACTCAATATGTATTCAATAAAACTTGCAGCCTCCTCCTGTTCTGGCGATAGTTTTTTTTAATAATGCACGCATTCCGTCTGATTGGACAATGGCAGTGCCTTATTGAACCGAAGATGAGGAATCCGAGAATCCTGGGCAGTCCCTATTTTGGAGGACATACACTCTGAGCACCATAGACCAATATTTACGCGATGTAAATGGTAGTCCTAGGGCAATGGGGGGGTAATAAGATACCCCTGGGTTACTCTCTTTTATTTTGAGTCACTGGATCTCGAACGACGCCCTCCCGAGTATTTTTTAATCCTGAGTCACCAGCAGGAACAAGGGATTTTTCCTGGATCCTCCGAGTGGATTCGGATCGGAGTCAGTTGTTGTGGATTATACCCAAAATTCCCCAAATAGCTATCACTGGCCGCTAAAAGAATTGAGTAGCGATCGATTTTTTGGCGGTCACGGTTTTATGGAAATTGTGAAATACTTGAGTGAGAATGATCCGGTCCTATCCTCTGGGCGAAATACGAAGGGGGATGAAGGTCAAGTCAGGATGGGACCGATGGAAGCTCTATGAGTGTTCATGGGTTGGTCAGGCAGAGGATCGTGCGATGGGACTAGGAGAGAGCCTGTGGTCACGAAAAAGGGGATTACACTTGAGAATTAAGAATTAATCTAATTCACTTGATTAGGGTTTAATTCTTAATTCTCAAGGGTCAAGAGTCACCCATTCAAAAGAGCCTGAATGGTTATCTTAGAAACAGTTCCCGGTCCGATCTAGCGATCGCGGTGTTGTTCCAATAACGCCTGAGCGCGAGGTTTGTAAACCAGATAAAATAACGCCTCTAAGTAGCGCAACATATCCTCACGGTTTTCCTTGGAAGTATAATTCCAAAACCCGTAAATTTTAGCAAGGGACAACAGGCGGGTGGTATGAATTTTCCAAGTATATGTCGTGTACACCCGCTCGATCGCCCGTTCGGAAATTTCCTCCCAATAATGGGGATTTTGCTCATGTTTGGTCACAAAGTCCAGGAGCTTTTCTGCGGTTTCTTCTAAATTCGTGGGGTTGATGTAGAATCCATTCACTTTATCCTGAATGATTTCTAACGGCCCCCCGAACTGGGTGGCAAAGGTCGGCAAACCGGAAACCATCGCCTCTAAAATGGTGAGACCAAAGGCTTCAAATAAAGCTGGTTGCACAAAGATTCCCTTATGGTCACCAATTACCCGATACAGTTCCCCAGAATCGGTCTTAGAGAGCCGAACTCCTAACCAGCGAATCTTATTATACAAATTGTACTGCTCAATGATGCCATACAATTTTTGCATTTCGCTGATCTCTTCGGTATCGGTAGAGTCCTCGGTTCGCAATTTACCGGCCACCAAAATCAGATTACAGCGCTCTTGCAATTCAGGACTCCGGCCAAAACATTCAGCTAAACCCGTCAGATTCTTAATCCGGTCCAGTCGGGCGACGGAAAAAAGAATTTGTTTGTTCGGGTCTTCCAGTTTTCCAAAAACTTGAGCGGGGTCATCCACAGTAAAGAGCAATTCTTCCAGTCGTTCCCGATTGGATGGGATGCGGTCTTCGGTGCGGGTGTAGGGAAAATAGACCGCTTCATTCACCCCTGGGGGGACGACGTTAAATTTAGGAGAAAATAACTCGATGCCGTTGACCACATGATAGAGATCGGGCATGGTAAAACAGGCGTAGGATTCATACTGACCGACACTATCCGGGGTTCCCACAATCTCTTGATAGGTGCTGCTAACAATAAAATTGGCAGCATTCATGGCAATCAAGTCGGCGGTAAACTGGAGAGAGAAGTGATATTGAGCATCAAGGTCTTGCCAGTAGAGGTTACTGAAGAGATACTTAGATTTTTCTAAGGCATGAGCAATGTTGCACTGGGTGACTTTCAGGCGACGTGCCAACAGAAATGCCACTAAGTTGCCATCAGAATAGTTGCCGACGATTAAATCCGGTTTGCCTTGAAATTCGGCGAGGAGTTCTTTTTCGGCATCAATGGCGTAGGTTTCTAAATAGGGCCAGATTTCAAATCGAGAAATCCAGTTTTGGGTCATGTTAGGATTCTGTTCGCGCAAGGGAACTCGCAGAATCCAGCCATTATCGGTGCCGTAAATTTTTTCGAGGCGTTCGTTACAGCGAGTGCCATCGGCATTGGGAATTAATCGGGAGAGGATGATGACTTTCGGATTAACCCCTAATGTATCCAATCCGGCGAGTTTAAATTCTTCTTGCAGTTGTTTTTCTAAACTGCGGGCCTGATCCAGGACATAGACGACTTGACCCCCGGTGTCCGGTCGTCCGAGGACGCCTTCTTGACCAAACCACCCATGAACGGAGACGAGGACGATGCGAAAGATCATGGGAATCCTGGAGATGAAGGATTCGAGGACGGCATCGTTGGGGGAGTCGATCAGTTCGTCGAGGATTTCTAGGGTGTCGCGGACTCGACCGGCAGTATTTCCCCAACCGGGTTCAAATCCTAAGATTTGCAGGTCGAACCGGAAGTTTTCAAAAGGTTCCTCTGAGGGCCGATCGCTGACGAAGGAGAGGGCTTGTTTGACTTTCTGGGACAATTCCCGGCGGTTTTTAATCCGGGGATTAATCAGTAATTGCAGTCCATTATATTGATGCAGGCTCAAAAATTCATACAGCAGTTCCAGGGTCTGCTGGGGATCTTGAAATAATTTGCTCGACAAGTAGCGATTGAGGAACTGAACGCCTTTGCCGATGTTTTTGGGGTCGCGAATGGTGGGGGAGTAGTCGTAAAATGGTGCAAAGTCTAGTTCCAGGACATCTCCCTCGTTGGGATGGTAGTGATTAACGAGGCGATCGCGCAAATCGAGCAATTCCTGCACGGTCATGGATTCTACCGTGAGGTCCTCTAAGATCCGAAAGATTTCCTGAGAGGCAATCTTAGGCCGCACAATCATGCAAAGACTTTCGTTTTCCAGTATGATTTCCTGGGTATAGAAAATCAGTTTTCCTAGATAGGAAGATTGATAAAAATATGCGGGCTTTTCATGGTGATTGCAGTAATCACAGAAGGCTCGGACGATATCATTTCTCAGAAAATACTGCTGTCCTGTGGTGCGTAATTCGCTGGCAAACTGACGCAGATCGATTTTTTCGTCACATTTGAGGACGGATTCTATCAAGTCTGACATCCAATACTCCTTACTAAGTTCGACAAGTGAATGTGCTTTCACTCAAATTAAAGGTCACAACGATGTCGATCGCCTCTATCTGTAGAGGAAGATATCTCCCGATCAACACCGGCTAGTGTGGATGAAGCACGATCAACTGATCGGTTATTATACCCGATCTCGGACTAGGGGTCACGGTTGCCGAGGCGATCGGGTCGAAGTTTCTGTCGGGAATCCAGTCGCTTTTGCAGTAGGCTACTGGAGTAGGGGTTGAGGAGATGGGCTTCCTAACTGGCCTATATTCGCTGATAGGCAAGGATTTCCCCGGGATTCAACCTGTTGTCTGCTTGCCTCATTTGAGGACTGGGATTTTCCCAAATAGCCCGGAAAAATTCCGGTCACTTATATTAATGCCCTCCCTTTCTCCCCAAACCATCGAGGATGAAACCCGGTTTTTTTGTTAAATATCATACTTTCGTACTCTTTGAGTTTTTTTTTGTCTATATTTGATGACATGGGAACCCCCAGTGTTATTTGAGACTACAGCTCATTTTGGAGGGATTTTCAGTTTTCACCGGCTAAGTTTTACCGGCTTCCCATGTTTTTTATTGATATTAATCCTCAAAAAGTTGAATTTGGAGATGAAATCCCAGGTGAACCCGAAGAATGTCTTGAGGGGTTTAAATCCCTCGGAAAATTTTACTCCAATCCACAGGTCCTCAGCGGTGGCGATCGCCCTCGTTTCTATCCCTCTAATCCTAGGGTGAGCACCCCTTGATGGGACGGATGTCTAAACCCTAGAATCCCAATGGGACTGGGCGATCGCCTGACTTATAGCCAGAACCTCCTTCTTTCTCCTGGTTTAAATTTGAGACTATTTTCCTAATCTATATACTCCTTTTGCTCTTGGGTCTATTTCTTCAGGAATAACTGGATTCCAACGGAGTTTACATCTAAAGATTGATGCGGTTTCCTGTGATTGTAGATAGCTTGGTTACAAGCAAGCAATGTTTTCAGGAGACTCCTTTTTATGAAGAGTTCTAAATTGTCCACAATTTTAAGCGCCACTGTTCTGAGTGCCGGTTTAGCGATCGCGCCTTCGACTTTACCCACCTCGGCTCAAACCACCCCGGGAACTGACACCCAAGAGGTTTATGAGACCCGAGAAGGGACCGAATATCTCGAAGAGGATAATGATTGGGGAGCTTGGGGCTTACTCGGCTTGTTAGGCTTACTGGGTCTGGCTGGTTTAGGCGGTCGCAATCGCAACGAATCCCCTACTTA
>CAYUEH010000349.1:0-6098 GCA_964442465.1 uncultured Laspinema sp.
AACTGATTACATGACTGCATTACTAGCCCTTTTAGCCTTTTATGTAGCGGCGAATCTCGGGGCAAACGACGTTGCGAACTCGATGGGGACCTCCGTCGGGTCCAAAGCCCTGACCCTACGACAGGCCCTGGTGATTGCCGGAATATTGGAATTTACCGGGGCGGTCCTGTTTGGTCAAGAAGTGTCCCAAACCCTAGCCACCAGCGTGCTGGAACCGAGTGTGTTTGCTCATGCCCCCCATCTGCTCCTGACGGGCATGATTTGTGTCATGGTCACCTGTGGAATTTGGCTACAGGTTGCAACATCTCAGGGGTGGCCCGTGGCCTCTTCCCATGCGATTATTGGGTCGATCGCCGGATTTAGTATCGTGGCGGTGGGATTCGATGCCGTGGATTGGTCCACCATCGGGCTAATTTCCATCAGTTGGCTACTCACCCCAGGGATTAGCGCCCTGATTGCCGCTACAGTTTATAGTTTCGTCAAGCGGTGGATTTTAGACCACCCAGAACCCTTACAACAGTTAGACCAATGGATTCCTTGGTTGAGTAGTCTGCTGTTGGGCGTCTTTGGGATTATCGTGCTTCCCAAGGTCTTGCATCCACTTAATCTGTGGATTGGGACTCAGTTTGGAATTGTCCTCCCCCCGCAAGATTTGCCCTTGTTAGTGGGGGGGATAGCGGCAGTTGGATTGACCCTAGTGCAGTGGCGTAACCTAGAACAGGGGAACGGGGAAAATGGGCAAGAGTTAGAGCAACAGGACTTACCCATGAACGCTCAATCTGTAGAGGCGATTCGCGAATCGCCCCTACATTCAGGGTCTGAGGGAAAAAAATGCCTAAGTCCTGAACCTGAGTTGGAACAAGAGACCGATTTAGAGAAAGACTCAGAAATCAACTCGACGGTGTACTCTTCCCCTGTGGAAAAGCAACTGGCGCGGTTTCAAGTGTTGAGTGCTTGTTTTGTGGCCTTTGCCCACGGATCCAACGATGTGGGGAATGCGGTGGCCCCTTTAGCGGCGATCGCCTATATTCGCCGGACCGGATCCGTTCCCCTGGATGATTTCAGCGTTCCCCTGTGGATTTTGCTATTGGGGGGTGCAGGCATCGTGACAGGGTTGGGAATATGGGGTAAAAAAGTAATAGCCACCGTGGGCGAAAAGATTATTGCCTTAAAACCCAGTGGTGGATTCTGTGCAGAACTGGCCACAGCGACTACGGTATTAATCGCGTCCCGCTTTGGTTTACCCGTTTCCACCTCTCATTCCTTAGTCGGTGGCGTGATTGGCATTGGATTGGTGCAAAACCCTAAATCCATTCGCCTGGACACCCTGCGGGGAGTATTTTTAGCCTGGATTATTACGGTGCCGATCGCGGCTCTTTTAGGAGCCGGTTTGTTTAGTATCGTGCAGTTGATCGGGGCGTAAGGCGATCGCCTTGCGGGGACAAACGTCAAGAATCCCTGAATTCAGCAGTAGGGGTAAAATCCAGCCCTCCTCCCTGAGACTGGCCCCTTGAAACTTGGCGTTTCAAGCCCCGGATAGACTCTAGGGCGATCGCCCTAGAGAAGCAACAGCCCGAGGTGGGTGGAATAATTTTATTTTTATAACAAATTAATTGTTGAGTTTTTTAACACAATTGGAGCGGTGGATGGAAAATTTAACCCACCTTCGATACAATCATCCAAAACCTGTGCGTCTGCCTACTCATTTAGATTAGAATGTCAAGCTGAAGGGAATTTTTCAGGTTGACATCGGATTGAGTCAAGCACCGGCTAGGATGCAGGATGCGCTTAAGCGAATCAATTAAATTTCAACCCAACCAATCAACAAAAACACAGGAGTGCCAAGCGAGGGGCGATTAGTTTGGTTTACGATCGATAAGCTAGAGGTAATAGAATAATGGGGCAACTGGACAACCAACCGGAAAACTCGACAAGCAGTAACACGAAAGAAATCGAAACCCTTCTGAGTTCCATGACCCAGGAGCTGCGAGATATTCAGCAAAATATAGTCGTTCAGTTGGCTCGGGACATGGCACGACTGCAAGCGGAACAATCCCGCCTGACTGCTGATATTCAAAAGCTGCAAAATCAACAACAGCAAATCCAATCGCGGCAAATGCAGGGGGGAGCGGGACGGAATACACAGCAGCAGTGGACAAAGCAACTGGCGCAAGTCATGGCGTCCCAACTCCAACAAGAACTGAGCGAGCGGTTGAAGGAAATGGTGGCTCCACCGCCCCCATCCCAATCCTTAACGACCCTAGACCCGAATATAGGAAGGTCGTCGCCGCAGACGGGAAACTTGAATGAAAATGCCTATCGGTTGTTGGCATCGTTAGATACAACCCTGAACACCACCTTTAAAAATCTGCAACAGGAACTGAGCAGCTATCAAAGCTCCTTGTCTCAGCAACTGGGGCGAATGCACTCCTTGCAGCAACAAGGGGAAGTGATTTTAGAAACCTTGGTCGATCGCCTGATCGAGCAATTGCAGGAAGAAGCCGGCAACGTTCAGACCACGGCTGAGATTGTCTCGAACCGCAGACAGGGACTGCCCGTGGGGGCTCCCCCCAACCGAGGCGATCGCCCGGAAGGGACCGGAACTCAAAGCCCTCGGGCGGCGGCAGAAAACGCGGCGATCGCAGAACCCCGGACTGCTCCCCCAGCTACCCCAGTCCCCAGCCCTCCGGCAGAAAGTAATGTCTTTTTGACCGGGTTAATCCTGGCCTTGTTGTCCTCGATTACCATTTCGTTCCAAAACATCATCACCCGGGCGATTCTCAGTGCTCAATCCCTATTTGGATTGTGGGACGGACAAGTTCTCTCCCCGGGAGCGGGAAATTCCCTGTTAATTCTAGGGATGCGGATGTTGTTTGTGGTGCCACTGATGGGCTTTATTCTGGCCCCAATCCTGTATCCCAATACCTGGCGGGATATCAAACAATTGGCCAATCCCGAAAAGCGGGGGTCCCTCTGGATCGTGGTGGGCAGTGGCTTGTTTCTGTTTATGTCCCAGTTTTTTATCTATATCGCTCTGGGAAATATTCCCACCGGGGTGGCGATTACCTTGTTCTTTATTTTCCCACCCGTCACGGCAGTTTTGGCCTGGATCATGTTTGGGGCCAGACCGAGCTTTATCTTTGTTTTAGCCACCGTAACCATTTACCTCGGATGCTTCCTGACGGTTTCTGGGCGGCTGACTGGAGGCGCACCGGACGGGAATTTGGGTCTAGGTATTGGGACGGCGATCGCCTCGGGGTTGACCTTTGCCGGTTATGTGATTTTGACCCAACTCAGTGCCCGCAAGCTCAAACTGCATCCGGCACCGTTTAGCGTCATTAACTTCTCGGTGATTTTAATCTTGGCGATTCCCTTCGTCATCTTTGGTTCAGGGCAAGGTAACTTCTTTACCTGGAATGTCTTACCCGAGAATTGGACCCAGTTGTGGATTGGCAGTATTGCCCTAGCAGCTACAACCCTGATTGGTTACGCCTTGAATAACTTTGCGATTCCCATGATTGGGGCACCGTTAGCCTCGGTGGTAGCGGCAACGGGTCCTGGGTTGACCAGTTTAATGGCTCTGCTGTTTATTGGGGAAGGACTCGGGCTGAATGAGTGGCTCGGGGTGCTGATTGTCACCCTGTGGGTGCTCGGAATTAGCGTCGATAACATGAATAAGCAAAAGAAACCGGCCCCAGTTGCCCCAGCTCCAGCCAAACAAGGAGCCTAAAGCGGGTTTAACGGAGTTTACAGACTCTCAAACCGGGAAAACAGAAAACCAGCGACCCTGCGATCGCTGGTTTTCTTTTTCTGTTTTCTTGGTCTTGGGAATGCCCGTTCTTTGAGAACGGAGAGGGAGGGATTCGAACCCTCGTTAAAGTTACCCCTAAACAGCATTTCCAGTGCTGCGCCTTCAACCGCTCGGCCACCTCTCCAGAGCAATGGGTTTGATCCAAATTCATACCCACAAGAATCATATCCTAGCAGAACCCATTCGGTTTTGCAAACCCTTTTGGGAAAAAATTTTTTTATCCCGGAATTCAGACAGGGTTCGAGGGGCGAAAATGACCGAGGGGCAAGGGTTTGGGAAATAAAGTCACCATCGCCAAGCCGGGGGGTCAGTAGATCCGGATATCCAAGATAGCGTAACCTAAGCATTAGATCCTTTGCTTTGGTCGAATCCTGCATTTATTACCGAGCCACACCATGACCCGTTCTTATCGCATCACCATCCACAATCGTCAGAATGGCAGCAGCCAAACCGTTGAAGTCCCCGAAGACCGTTATATCCTCCAACATTGCGAAAACAAAGGGGTTGACCTGCCGTTTTCCTGTCGGAATGGGGCTTGTACCACCTGTGCCGTGCGCGTCCTCTCGGGAGAATTGCATCAACCGGAGGCGATGGGACTCTCCCCCGCCCTACGCGATCGCGGATATGCCCTCCTCTGTGTCAGCTATCCCCGTTCCGACTTAGAAGTTGAAACCCAAGATGAAGATGAAGTGTACTACTTGCAATTTGGGCGCTACTTTGGCAAAGGCAAAGTCCGGTTTGGACTGCCCTTAGACGAGGATTAACTCGGATGGAAAGTAGGATCTCTGACAATTTTCCGTTGTCCGGTACAGAACTTACCCAGCCTTTAACATTCAGCCCTAAATGTAGAGGCGATTCGCGAATCGCCTCTACATTTAGGGTGGATTCTCAACATCTGCGGAAGTCCTGGGTATCCTGGATCGGACTGCTGTTCCTGGTTGGTTGTTCGGTCCGGGTTCCTTCCGAACAGGTACAAGTCAGGGTTGAGCGGGTGATCAGTGGCAACACCTTAGAAGTGCGGGACTTAAGCCAATCAGGGGCGGTCAAACGAGTCCGGTTAATTGGCATTGAGGCCCCGGATTTGCAGCAAAATCCCTGGGGAAATGCGGCCAAACAGGAACTCGAACGGCTGAGTGAGGGGCAGACCCTGTTATTAGAATGGGATATAGAGCGGGAAGACGGATACGATCGCCAATTGGCGTATCTCTGGCGGGATGGGAAACTGGTCAATGAAGAACTCATTGCCGGGGGATATGTTTTGGCACAGATGCGATCGCCTAATATCAAATACGATCGCCGCTTTACTCAGGCGCAAGAAAAGGCCAGAATTATGGGACAGGGAATTTGGGATTCCCAGACCCCCTTGCGCGTGCATCCCAGTGACTTTCGTCAGAACCGGCCCTAAATCCTGAGTTCAAATTCTGCTGCTCAACCCTGAACTGTCAATCTTAAAATTTTCATGAGTCATACCCCCGAACAACTTCAAATCTTTCTTGATATTGCCACCGAAGCGGCCCTCGATGCCGGGGCGATCGTGCAATCCTACTGGGGGAACTTAAATGCGATCGAAGAAAAAGGGCGATCGGGGGATTTAGTCACCGCTGCCGATAAAGCCTCGGAGAAAGCCATTTTAGAGGTCCTCAGACGGCACGTTCCCGAACATGGCATCCTTGCCGAAGAAAGTGGCAAGCTGGGAGATAGCACCAGCCAGTATCTGTGGGCGATCGACCCCTTGGATGGGACCACGAATTTTGCCCATCAGTATCCCCCTTTTGGCGTCTCGATCGGATTATTGATTGAGGGCGTCCCCCAAGTGGGCGTCGTGTTTGACCCCTTCCATAACGAACTCTTTCGGGGGGCTAAGGGATTGGGCGCCACCCGGAATCGGCAACCGATTCGCGTTTCCGAAACTGTAGAATTGCGAAACAGCTTATTAGTCACGGGATTTGCCTACGATCGCCGGGAAACCCCAGATAATAACTATGCCGAATTTTGTCATCTGACACACCTCACCCAAGGAGTCCGGCGCAGCGGATCCGCTTCCATTGACCTCTGTTACGTCAGTTGTGGGCGTTTAGATGGATACTGGGAACGGGGACTCTCTCCCTGGGATTTGGCTGCTGGGGTGGTGATTTTATCGGAAGCGGGAGGAAAAATCACCGCTTATGATGGCAGTCCCTGGAAAATCGAGTCAGGACGAATTTTAGCCACCAATGGGAAACTGCACGAGAGTCTCAGTCAGGAACTCCTCCAGGTTAAACCCTTAGAACGGTGGGCGAATTCCTGA
>CAYUEH010000350.1:0-6076 GCA_964442465.1 uncultured Laspinema sp.
ATTTTAGGCGCGGCGACATTTTGTAAATTATCAGGTTTATAATGGTCGTAAAAAAACTTGTCGGCCATTTGATAAATAATGATTAAATTTTCGCGATAAGTATAGCGACGTTTAAAGATGTCCAGACTGTCTTCGACATCAGAATGAATAGCTAAGTGTTTTTGGGCGATCGCAATCATCTCTTGGAGGCTAGTGGAATGAATGCCTGCCGGATTATGAGCCTTATGAAAATTACCCCGATGTCCTAATTCTGAGAGCAAGTGATAGGAATAGATGGGGTCCGTATCGACGGTGCCAAACACATAAGGGATAATCAAGTGACCGCGATCGGCGATCGAGTATTCGTAAAGTAAACGAGTCATGATGTTGGGGTCAGTCGGGTTGGGGTTAGTCGGATTGGCTAACCCAAATTTTATCACCTTGGGGAGGATGGGGAGGATGGGGAGGATGGGGGAGAAAGTTTGTAGTAACGACTTCAGTCGTTGCTCTCGTGTCACGGCTTCCGCCGTGACACGCAAAATTGGTGGCTGAAGTGCTTGCTTGGGGACTCGCAGCAGAGCATCCAAAGGGGCGTGACGTAAGCTACCGCTTACGTCACGCGGTAACGACTGAAGTCGTTACTACGAACATCTCCCCCATCTCCCCCATCTCCCCCATCTCCCCTACCGGGAGAGTTTAACTAAGGCATCTTTGACTGATTCAGGTAACCGGCGCATAATGCGGCCTTTTTCGATATCCACGGTGACGAGAGTAACCACTCCGGTGAGGTACAACTCTTGTGCATCGAGGGACTGAATCTGATATTCCCAATTGAGGCGGACCCCATCCATTTCTAGCATCCGGGTTCGGACAACGGCCTCGGTGCCGAGTTTCATGGGTTTGTGGTAGCGCAAGGCTAACTCCACCACGGGTAAATCGCACCCCAGGGCGACTAAATCGGCAAAATTGACCCCGATCGCCCGCAAGGATTCGACTCGCGCCTCTTCCATCCAGATTAAGTAGGTGCCATGCCAAACAATGCCCGCATAGTCCGTATGATGGGGATAAGCCCGGACGGGGTACTCAAACCATCCTTCCGGGGATTTTTCGCCAAGACGGGCGATCGCCTGGGTTGGGGGGAGTTGGGGTTGTGTCTCTTTTTCCTCAGCCATGTTACAAATCGATCCAAAACTCTACATTTCTACAAATTTTCAGTAAGTAATAAGTCTTACATTATTAAAGATGAAATCCCTAAATCGAGCAATCTCTGGGGTCGTTGACCTCGACCCATAGAGCATTCCCCGAAACGGAATCAATTCAGGGATTCATCCCTACATAGTATGCTGTTGTAGCCAGGAGCTAAACTTATGATCCAAAAAATATTAGTGGCAGTGGCCGGACGAGGACTCTGTGAAGAGATGGTTAAGATGTTGATGGACATCCCCTCGTTTCAAACTGCCTCAGTGACGGTCCTGCACGTGGTGGCCCCAGAAGTCACCGCTGATGCCATGTCCGATAAGTTGGCAGAAGGTGGCAAAATCCTCGCTGATGCGGTCAAATTTTTGAACATCGACCCGAGCAAAGTCAATCCCCGTTTGAAGCAGGGAGACCCAAAAAGCGTGGTTTGTGAAGTGGCAGAGGAAGAAAATGCCGACCTGATTGTGATGGGGTCCCGGGCCTTGGGACGTTTGCAAGCGATTTTAGAAGGATCTGTGAGTCAGTACGTCTTCCAGCTTGCTTCCCGTCCGATGTTGCTGGTCAAAGATGATGTGTACGTTAAGAAAATCCGGCGCGTGATCGTCGCCGTGGATAAATCGGACTCCGCCAAGCAGTGCCTGGATTTGGCCCTGATGATGGTCAAAGATATTGATGGGGGACAGTTGGAGTTGGTCCATGTGGCGTCAAAAGCCGTGGACAACCCGGAACAGGACCCGGTATTAGCCGCAGCGGTGGCACAGGCGAAGAAATATGGCGTTTCCTATCGCTGTCACACCCCGGTTGGAAAAGCGGGAGAAGAAATCTGTCGTTTGGCGGATGATTTGAATGCGGATCTGGTGATGTTGGGTTCTCCCGATCGCCGTCCGAACATTGCCAAGAGCTTTGTGGACCTCGATCGCCTCTTAGGAGGGTCGCTCTCTGACTATGTAAGGGTTTATGCCAACTGTCCGGTGTTATTAGGTCGGACTTCTAACTAATCCCAAATCCGGTTCAGAAAAGTCCGTTTTCTCGATCGCCTGCGTCGGCAGGCTTTGTTTGTATAGCCCCACCCTTGAGGGTGCGGGTTTTTTTATGAGATTCCGACGAAAAAAAGGTGCCAAAACGCAATGTTGGGCACCTTTGATCCGGAGACGCTCCCAGGGAAGGGATGCGATCGCATCCACTTCCCGGCAACGGTCAGAGTTAGAAACGGATATAGCACCCGGAACGGTTCCGAGTGCCAGAGAAAGCCGCCAGTTAATTTAGCTCTCTTTGCTTTTGCTGGCGGTTTGAATGTAGAGGATCAACAGAAACACGGCTGGGACGAGCACAAAAAGAAGGCTGGCCACAAATCCTAGGTCGTTAACTTGCATAGAACCCCTCTATTTTTTCAATCTTAAAAATGAATACGATCAGAATATCACTGATTGCTGGACTCCGGTGAGGGTGATCTGCCTAAATTATTGGAACCCCGGGCGGAGGTTAGGGCTTCGTTTTGACGCTCACTGGCCCATTTACCAGGGTTTGACAAGCCAAACGATAGCTCGCGGGCTTTTTCTTGAGTTTTTGATTTTCGGCTGCAGTGCGCTCAGAGAGATTTTCCATGCCTTCGACGACTTCGACGATGCAGGTGCCACATTGACCGTAACCGCCACAGTTCATCAATTTCCCGACAAACTTGTAGAGTTCGATTCCATTTTCTAAGGCTTTAAGCCGCAAGTTGGCGCCATCTGCCGCGACAACTTCCTTGTTTTCATCCACAAATTTGATATTAGGCACTTCTCTTCTCCATAGTTGCGATCGCGCGATACCGATTAGGGCCGATGAGTCGTCCCGGATTAGGCCAACCCTTTCCACTGACTCAGGGCCGATGTTAGGTCCTCTCAAATTTTAGACCGTAATGTTAACTTCTGTAAAGACTGGCCCAGGACTTACTTAGTCAAGTAGTAGGGTGGGCAATGCCCACCTTAATGTAGGTGGGCATTGCCCACCCTACTTTTACTTTTACTTTTACTCATGATGTCATTTTCAAAGCCCCTCTCCCGTTCTGGGAGAGGGGTTTGGGGTGAGGGCGTATTCCTTATGGACATGAGAAACGCTATAGATTCAGATCCAGGGTGCCGATTCCGCGAACTTACGGCGTAGAAATCAGTCCCTCATTCACATTCCCGATCGCCCGTTCCATCGAAGCTAAAGCCCGATTATAGGTCACGATCGCCCGCAGGCGGTTATTCTGAGCTCGAGTCAGTTCCGTTTCCGCCGTCAGCACATCCGTCTGAGTCCCGACCCCAGCTTGAAACCGCAACCGCGCCAGACGCAAACTTTCTAGGGCCTGATCCACGGCAATATTGGAGGTTTGGATATTCTCGAAGTTCGATCGCAAATTAAAAAAGGCTTGCTCCACCTGTAAGCGAACTTGGTTGCGAAACTGTCCAAATCGCGTTTCCGCAATCTCAATATTCCGTTCCTCTTGAACCGCCCTTGCTCTAGCGGCCCCCCCATCATATAAATTCCACTGCACCCGACCCCCCAAGTTGTAGCCATCGGCGAAATTCAAATCATCCCCAAAGACTTCCACCGCGTTATAACTGGCAAACAAATTGACTTGAGGACCCAGGGCAGACAAGGCAATCTGACGCTGATAATCCGTGAGTTCCCGCTGTAACAACAACTGCTCTAACTCCGCTCGATTTCTCAACGCCAGGAGGATGCTATCTTCTAGGGGCAAATTCCACAGCCCCGAAATTTCCACAGGTTCAGCAGCGGAAATATCCACCACTTGCGAAACGTTTAAAATCCGCGCAATTTCCCGGCGACGGATGCGCTGCTGTGCCCGCGCCTGGGTGAGGGATTGGGCGGCATCGGCTAACTGGACCCTAGCCCTGAGCACGTCAAACCTGGTCCCCAATCCCGCTCGTTCCAAGGCTTCAGCGTCTCGTAAGCTCTGTTCAGAACTTTGCACTGCCGAGAGGCTAATGTCAATTTGGCCGTCGGCTTCTTGGAGGTTGTAATAAGCCTCGCGAACCTCTAACCGTAAGTCGGCAAGCACCCGTTCCAGGTCTAATTCACTGACGAGTAGCTGAGTTTCGGCCAAGCCAATCTGACCCGATCGCCGCCCGGAATTGTACAGGTTATAGCTTAATTCCACCCCACCATCTAAGCTGGTGCTCCCGCCTTCTGGGGGTGGGGCATTGTCTCCTAGCTGTTGTCTTTGTCGCTGATTGGCTAAATCGGCCCCGGTGGAACTCGATCGCGATAGGCTCGATTGCACGCTCAAGTTGGGATACAAGGCGGCACGAGCTTCTCGTAAGGCGGCGCGATTTCGTTCCACGGTTAACAGGGCTTCTTGCAGTTGCTGGCTGTTCTGTTCGGCAATTTGTAGGGCCTGTTCTAAGGTTAAGGGTTGGGTGCCGACAATCTCAACTTCATCGGATTCCGTCGGAAACTGCAGGGGGTTGGGGTTGGGCGTCAGGTACTCCGGTACGTCTTCTACCCTAGGGGTTACTCCCTGGGCTTGTAAACCCGCTCTGGGGGCGGTTTTGTCCTGGGTTTCCCCGGAGGACGAGGCGGGTTCTGGGGTTGGATTAGGGAGGCGATCGCCTGATGCTTCAGTCTGTCCAAGACTTGCGCCGATATCGCTTAAGGCGATTAGCGTTCCCATACCCACAGTCATCAGATATCGAAAAGTTCCCATAAGTTTTTGATTCGGCGTGCAATTTAATAAGACTTCCAGGTTCAGGTCACCATTTTTTAAGGTATAGCAGATCGCGATCTTTGGGATGAAATTTCATCGACATGACTAAACGGCTGAAGATGCACCGGATTGGAATTGGCTCGGGCGATCGCCACCGAGGGATCAAGGCGGCGCTGGCAAAGATTAAGTGGCTTGGTTTTTCCTTGCGCTCCTGATATTCCGGTGCTTGACGCACAATCGGGCTCCTGAGTTGCCGGTTTAATTTTAGCGAAGTTTTTTCGCGGATTCCGGTGGAGTTGTTTTAATTTTTAGGTTTTTCTCATTTGTTAATCGGGTTTTCGGGTTGATTAAGTTGGATTTATGTCGAGCTGGTTTCCTATTCTAATATTTCTTTTATCATTTTAAGGGATGATGCTGAGTTGTTTAGACTCGGTTTTGTCGTTTTGGACGAATTTGAAACCACATCATCATTCCAGTAACCGCAAGGGTGATTAATCCTCATCGGTTTAAAAGGGGATAAACGGGGGCTAAGTTTACGGGTCCAAATATACCCGGATGGAGGTCTGTAACCCCATAAATTGGGTACGGTTTCCGGCAACTACAGCCCTTTGATACAAAATTCCGGTACTGGCGGTCAAGAGCAGGGGTAAAATGGCGATCGGGGCCAGGATTCGGTGCAGTTTCCGTACTCGGACTTGATTGATAGGCATGATTGGAGAGGGATTGATAAATCGAGTCTAAATCATGATGGCAATCCAATTCAGGAGTGGGAGCATCTTGCTCCCTACTTCTAAATCATGATGGCAATCCAATTCAGGAGTGGGAGCATCTTGCTCCCTTATGGAAGTAGGGAGCAAGATGCTCCCACTCCTTGAGGTCATTCCTACGAACAAAGACAAGAGCACGACTGAAGTCGTTACTACGAACTAAGACAAGAGCACGACTGAATTCGTTACTACGAACTAAGATAAGAGAACGACTGAAGTCGTTACTACGAACAAAGACAAGAGCACGACTGAAGTCGTTACTACGAACTAAGATAAGAGAACGACTGAAGTCGTTACTACGAACTTAAGAGGGAACGAGTCAGAAGATATTATTGTAAAGGATTGTGGTGGGGTTTGGGGTTGAAATAGGAAAGGACACGGGGGTGCCGTGTCCAGAGGGAAGATATGGGCGCTGAATTGATTCGGATTAAGAACTTTC
>CAYUEH010000351.1:0-6073 GCA_964442465.1 uncultured Laspinema sp.
TTCGTAGTAACGACTTCAGTCGTTATCTTAGTTCGTAGTAACGACTTCAGTCGTTTCTTCGCTAAAGCCGTGATACGCACCATAAGGGGCTTAAGCGCCTGTTTCGGAACTGGAGGATCCGCAGATGGGTGCGTTACTTGGCTTTAGCCAAGTAACGCGGTAACGACTGAAGTCGTTACTACAAACAGGGGAGAACGACTTCAGTCGTGATGTTGAAAATCCTCCCCATCAACCCATGACCAATGACCAATGACATAAGACCAATGACCCATCTCCCTTATGCCAATTTCAACGCACTCACCGGGACTTCCTCCCAGGAGGCTACGGTGCGCATTTTGACAGTCCAACCTTCGATTTTTTGTTCGTCGGAGAGGTTGTTTAGAAAGGAGTCGTGACAGGATTGTGCTTGGGTTTCATCGCAACAGGCAATGCAAGCATAAACCAGTCCCGATGGGTCAATTTGTTCGTTTACCCAAATAGTCATAATAAAATCCTTTTTTTCGGGATGAGATTGATTTCTTATTCTTACCGCCTAATGGACTAACAATGCAAGAAAGTAGGATAGGTTTTATCAATGCTTGCCATTATGAAGGTCCAAAAAGTTGGGGTAATTGAGAAAATTTATCCCCCGGAGTCGTCCCTGGATGATTTTGGGGGAATAACTGAAAAGGAGGCCGATCGCCTCCTTTGGCCTCCTTCAACCTGGGGTTAAGATGAGGTTTGTTCGAGTAGGTCCTGGGCTTGTTGGCGATAGGCGATCGCCGGGGAGTCGCTGGGATTGATTTCAATCGCCCGATCGAAGGAGGCGATCGCCTCTAAAAATCGTTGGCTGCTCATCAAGGTCAACCCTCGATTCACCCAGGCTTCAAAATTATTGGGTTGCAGAGAAATCACCCGATCAAAGGAGGCGATCGCCTCAGAGGGTTGGCTATTGGCTGCCAAAGCTAATCCCCGATTAAACCAAGCTTCAGCCCGATCGCTTTGCAATTCTATCGCGCGATCGTAACTGGTCACCGCATCTTCATAGCGGGTTAATTTGAATAACGCATTCCCGCGACTATTCCAGGCTTCGCCAAAATCGGGCTTGAGTTGAATCGCTTGCTCAAAACAGCGCACCGCTTCTTGATGCTGTTCCAAATGCATTAAATCTACCCCCCGATTTTGCCATGCGACGACCAAATCTGGCTGAAGTTGCAGGGCTTTTTCATAAGCGTCGATCGCCTCAGCAGGACGATTTAATAAGGAGAGAGTAAAGCCCCGATTAAACCATAAACTAGCATTTTCACTTTGCAGGGCCAAGGCGCGATCGAACACTTCCAAGGCTTCGGCATATTGTTGAGAATAGAACAGAACTGCCCCCAAATTACTCCAACCTTCCAAATAATCGGGTTTGAGTTGCACCGCTTCGCGATAGGCGGCGATCGCCCCGGGCCAATCTCCGGCATTCAGTTTGGTATTGCCTTCCCCAAACCAACCTTGGGCATCTTGGGGCGGAGTGGGGGCCGTTGGTGGGGGTGGAGGCGCAGGCATTTGGCGCTGCATTAACCCGGTCCCGATGTTCAGGGCCACTTGACTGAATTCTCCACAGCCTAGGCGTCCTAATTGGACGAGACGCACCCCCCATTCCGGGTTGGGATTGTCCTGCGCTTGGAGGCGATCGCCAAAGCGTTGCAACCAATCCGCCCACAAGTGCAGGTCCCCACGCCAACTGAGTGCCCCTAAAAATTCTTGGACGCGATCGCCGTCCCAACCCAGGCGCAACCCTTCCACAATCTGGGTAAAGAGCAATTCATAATCCTGATCTTCCAGCGGCGGCAGGATCGGCGCCGATCCTGCGGGTTCTTGGAGTTCTGGACTGCTGCGTTCTTCTCCCAATAACCCTCTCAGGCTTTGCCAAATTTCCCTGACCATCTTCGCGCTAACCTCCCGTCGTATTTCTCTTTCCTATTTTATTGTGCTGAGAAGCTTCCGGATCTCCAAGGGCCTGGTATTCCCTCGTTTTGCTCTCTCCATCCCCGATGGTCCCCAAATCCTAGGGAGGTCAGAGTTCACCGCTATTTCCCCTGGTTCTATAACGGGTTGAGCCATTTCCCCCGATTTTGCACCCTCTTGGCTTCACTCAGTCCCGTCCTGCTGTGGGCGCAATCCCGGGCTAACTGTCGTTGTTCTTACAATGCAACTTTACAATCAAGACCATCCTTTCGGTAGAAGAAGAATTACCCTAACATAGGATAGTGTGACAATATAAAACACCAAAAGCGGACCCATAATTTTTGGGAAGACCGGCTGGATCTGGTTGTTAAAAGCTGAATTTTTCGGGAGTTTTCTGGCCCGGACAATCTTTCCTTTTTATCAATCTCTTCTCGTTATTAATGATTAAAAATCCTTTTTCCTATTCCTACGCGCCACAATTAACCCCGTTAGATCCCCGCGTTTCCATGTCATTACCCCAGGTGGACTCTCAACGCTTGCCGAGACACTGTTGTTTTCCTCAAGCGGCGCGATCGCCTCAACTCCCAACACTGAATTCATTATAAATTTTCTCAATTTCAGCTTCAAAACACTCCCTCATTTAACCTCTGGAGGACGTTATGGCTACAACTCCTGAACATCGAGAAGAAGTGCAATATTCTGAATCCACTCATCCGGTTTTTGAGTCTAACTTTCTTCCCAAACTGATGGTGGGTCAAGCTAATTTACGAGAGTTTGGTCAAAAAGTTTCGGTTATACGAGACTTAGAAATGAAAGGAAAACTCTCCAGATTTGAAAGTTGTCAGGAAATCAAGCGGCTGTGGAATCATCTCAAACAAAACAAGGAAGATTTAGCCCGAGGGGGAGATAAATTTGGAAATAATACTCTCTAAACAATTAATTGTTTAATCCCGAGGATCGATAAAATGAATATCAGGGAATCCTTTGAAAAAAATCTCGTTTGGGAGAATGACTCTCTCCCCAAAAAACGCAATAAAAATTCACACGTTTGGGGCTAAATCCGGACTAAATTATCCAGTCTATTTTGAGCGGTTGTTCATCTAAAGATGTATTAATCCTGACTCGGGAAGTTAACAAGAATTCACCGCTTTAGATAGAAGCCCAGATTACTCTCTAAGGATAAGCTGGGAATAACCTAACATCCAAAAATTGCTGGGAATTCCGAACCCGGTTCAAAATGGGCAAGGGACTAACCGATCATCGTTCAGTTCATTAGACCTCTTGCCAAAATCCGGATTGATCCCCCCAACCCCCCTTCTTAATTCTTAAGGGGAGTTTCAGAGATTTATGCAAGAAGTCTATTCTCTGTGCCTTCATCTTGGGAATTCCCAGTTTTCCTCTTTGCTCTTGTACCGGGGGGCGATCGCCCCAAAAAAGAACGCCGAATCTCTACGTTGTAGAAAACTCGACGTTCTTTTTATGCTGTTGATTTTCTAAAACCGGAACTCGGTTTTAGGCTTCTCAAGTCGGAGCGGCGGGATTCGAACCCACGACCCCTACCACCCCAAGGTAGTGCGCTACCAAGCTGCGCTACGCCCCGACGACGCTTTACTATCTTAGCATGAACTTTTTATGGACGCAAGAGGGAAATTAAAAAATTTTTAACACCCTTGCCGCCTCGACCAGTCCGGGGACTGCCTCCGCAGGCCAACTGAACTCGCAGCGCCGTCCTGTACTGAGGATAACATGAAGAAGGTAGGCATGGGGATAGCCTTCCACCTCCATCCACAAGATATCGCTTTCTGCTTCACAGGCGATTCGTTCCGAGTCCATCAACTCCGATGCCATTTGCGTCATCGTCGTTGCCAATTGCCCTAATAATCGGCAAAAGTCATTGAACTCGCCCTCGGTGAGTTCGATCGCCCAGTCATCTCCCCCGACTAAACCCTGATAAGGTTGCCCTTGGGGGTCCCAACCAATCCGCCATCCGCCACCGCTTTTAATCCGTCGTTCTGCGTTAGGAACCATTTCAGGAGACATCAAACCCTGACCCCTCTACAATCTCAATAAATCTGCATCCCCGGATTCCGGCAAGGGTGGAGGTCCTGCCGGAGTGCTAGGGGATGGGGGAGTTGCCTGGGGAGTGGTCCCTGGGGTTGGCCCTTGGATGTTGTAGTAGTTGGGATTAAATAGGGTGACGAGAACCTCGATTAACTCATCCCGTTGTTGGCGGTTGAGTTGGGAGAGGATGTAGCGATCGCCTGCCATCGGATTCTCTTGCAAGAGTCCATTCCCGGGATAGGTAATCTCGTCTAGTTCCTCAAAAACGCCCAGATAGTCGGCGAGGGTGAGTTTCCAATCCAGACGAAACATCGGCAGACGATTTTTCACATAGAGGTGATAGGAAATCAACCGACTCGCTAGGGTGTTATCCGGGTCCACCTCTCCAGTCTCAATGCTGATGTAATTATTTGCTAAGGGGAAATCGGGTAGGCGTTCATAGACTTGCCGCCACAGTTGCCGGGGGTCTACCCGTTGTCGGCGTTGAGGGGGTGAAACTTCTTGGGCGACGGCCCTGGGTAAAACTTCAGGTAAATCTCCCTGGGGAGGGATTCCTAAAGATAGACCTAGAGTTAACCCAATCAACACCCAGGCGATCGCTGGCCCTTTGCGCTGCAACTGCATCATCTTTCGTCTTCCTGCCACAGAACCCAATTTCCCCTCCAAACCATTCATTAATCGCCTAATTAATCGCCGATGATTTCCGGTTGCGCCAGTTCATCAGACATTTCCACGATCGCCCGAATCACGGGTTTCATTGTCGGTTCTTCCATACTGTCGAAATCTTCATAGCGGCGACGCTTGGCACGATTCGCGACTTGGACGGTAATCCGATAGCGATTTGAGGCAGCACTTACCAGGTCCTCCGCGCGGCGCATCAGGTGTTCCGTATCAATGGTCGCCCGTTTGTGGGGGGCAAACAATGCTCGCCTGGAAAAACTTTCTATTTTGTCTGTTGTGGTGAAGCTAGAACGCTTACTTTTTTCTGGATTGCCCGATCCACTATTCATGATTCTGTACCTTTAGGTAATTATGGTAATTTTAGCCAATGATGTAGATTGTTATCGATGTGTTAAGATTTTATAAGTACGAGGTCCCATTCGCTATGCAAGTTTTAGCAGCATCTTCTCACCATTCCTATCACCCAACCGTGCATCCGTTGAAAATCATAGCCCTCGGAGACAGTATCGTTTATGGATTTGGCGATCCCGTCGGAGGGGGTTGGGTCGAACGACTCAGACGGGAGTGGATGATGCCCTCAAGCGCGGGTCATGTACTGTACAATCTTGGCGTTAGAGGCGATCGCGTGATTCAAGTCTTGGAACGACTCGAAAACGAGTTTCGCTATCGGGGAGAACTCAAAAATCGCGTACCCGATGCCATCATTCTCTCCGTGGGCGTCAATGATTCCGCCCGCTTAGGACGTCCCAATGGACGCAATTTCACTGACTTTAACACCTTTACCACAGAGATTGCCCAACTTCTAGATCGAGCGCAAGCACTCTGTCCCGTCTTTTTCGTCGGCATGGTCCCCGTGAATGAGACTCTGATGCCTTTTTCCAATTGCCTTTATTTTAATCATGGGGACCAATATCGTTACAAGGAAGTCACGAGACAAGGGTGCGAACACAGACAAATTCCCTATTTAGATTTATTTGAGTTATGGGGCGATCGCGGTGAAGCCTGGAGGCAAGCCCATTTATGCGATGATGGTCTCCATCCCAATGTAGCAGGTTATCAATCTTTATTGCAAGATATTCTAAACTGGGATGTTTTCACTGAGTTTACTTCAGTTTCCGAAGGTTGGAGAAATACCGCCTGAAAGGATGCAGGATAATAGGGGAATTTTCCCCTGTTGGCTGTGACGACAGGCTGTCCTGTTCCGGTGTTTTTTAAATAAAATTGTCTGTAAATTGAGTTGGGTATGACGAGGGGCGATCGGGTTCCATGTCGTCTTCATAAAGAGATTGTATTAGCCACAACTGGCGGGGGTTTAGACCCTCGCTTTTGTTTTGGGTTGACTCTGAACTGAAGAAAGGATAACCTTTGGTGATGTTGAACTTGGGATAACGACTGAAGT
>CAYUEH010000352.1:0-6062 GCA_964442465.1 uncultured Laspinema sp.
ACTCACGGGAATGCAGGCACAACTGAGCCAACTGCAAGCCAGTCAAGGGGGGGTGAATACTGAGGAATTAGCTCAAATCCTAAAGCAGTTCCTGGAAGTAGAAACCCAGTTGCGGGGAAGCGTCACCCAGCAGCAGGCATTTTTTAACCAGATTTCCCACAGGATTGAGTCGGGTTTTGCGGAAGTCTGTCAACAGTTGGGGGTGATGGAAACCCATATCACTCAGTTGTTGCAAGGTTTGGAGAACACCCTAGAAAGTTTGGTGGCAGAAATTCAATCGCATTTTGATGCGGCTAACCCGAATCTTTCCTTAGAAGAATGGCGACCCATTGCCCAGTTAATGCTCGCTAACCGACAGGCATTAACCGCTAATCCCTCATTTAAGCGCGTGGATGTCTATGTGCCGTTGGCATTGGTTGAGCGTCGCCAACCTAAGCAACCGCAACCAGGTCAAACTCAGGAAAACCCAGCGCAAGAGTTTGGACGGGAAGAGGAGAAAATTACCCCCATCGCTGAGGATGAGTTTTTTAATCGAGTTTTGCAGCAGGGGCAAAGTCCCAAAAGTCAGGGGCGACGGATTGCCGTTATTGGCGAACCGGGGTCAGGAAAAACGACACGGTTGCAGGCGATCGCCGATTGGATATTGGCAGAACATCTCGGCATCCCCATTTGGATCGAGTTGGCACAATTTACCGAACCGACCCTGGTGGATTATCTGCAAGAAAAATGGCTGAAGTTGGCGGGGGTTGAAGGGGCAATACCCTCTCTCCAAGACCACAAAGACCATCTATGGTTATTGATGGATGGATTGGATGAAATGGTAGCCCGGATTGAACGGCCCCATGTGTCCCAGTTATTGACTGGGTGGGTGCAGTCAGCACGGGTGGTCATCACCTGCCGGGTGAATGTGTGGGAAGCGGATCAAAATGCCTTTTCCGGGTTTGATGTGTATCGGAATTTACCCTTTGAGTTGGAGCAGATGGAAACCTTTATCCGCAGGTTCTTTGCCCAGACTGATTAACCCGACTCATTTATAATGATAGTTAGATTTTGGATGCTCTAAAATTTCCCTCCCCATCGCCCTGAATCCTGAACTAGAAGCTAAACTCTTTGCTGAAGCAAAGCAGCCCGGTCAAAGTTTGGATACATTTCTACAGCAAAGGAAAGGCCCAGGGGTTAACCCAAGCGGAGCGATATAAACTATTGATGTTAATGCCCCGTTATCGTTTGGGGTTATTGCGAAAATCTGAAGCCTTAGCAGAAGCTGCATACGCCGGGTTTAACCCCAATCTTGCCCCATAAGTGGTTTATCGGTATTCATAGGAGAAAATCACAATGTTAAAGACGTTCAAGGCTTTCTTACAAGATGGGCGTTTAGAGTGGATTGATGATCGCCCTCACCTTGGCAATGAACGGTTACAGGTCTATGTCACCGTTTTGGAGAATGATGCAGATCCAATCCTAAAGACACGGGGACAGAGGATGTCTGAGCTATTGGAACATCTCGCCACTACCAACGGATTGGATGGGATTGATCCAGTCCAATGGCAACAGGAGATGCGGCGCGAGCGCTCATTACCGGGACGATAAACGATGCTTTTGGACAGCAATATTATTATCTATGCGGCACAACCGCAATACCCCCAATTGCGAGAATTCATTGCCGAGCGCTCTCCTGCCGTATCCGCCCTGAGTTATGTAGAAGTTTTGGGATATCACCAACTGACGGAAGAACAACGATATTATTTTGAAGCGTTCTTTCAGGCGGCTGAAGTTTTACCCATTTCCCAAGCGGTTTTAATCCAAGCCGTTGCATTACGACAACAACGACGTATGACCCTAGGTGATGCCATCATTGCTGGAACAGCGTTAGTTTATAACTTAACCTTAGTGACCCGAAATGTCGATGATTTTCGCTGGATTACCGACCTCAATCTCTTCAATCCTTTTGAGAGCGAACCATAGAGGTTATCTCTTGATTCCTCAAACAATAATGCCATGACGACCTCAACCCCAACTTCTGCCGATGTTCTGATTACAGCCCTGCATGAACCGGGGCGGGAACACCTCCTTGATTTGGTGCGAAACCCCTTGCGTTTGACGTTGCTCTGCATGACTTGGGATGGGTCATCCTTGCCGGAAACTCAGGCGGAGTTGTATGACCGTTACCTGAAAGCGGTGTATCAGTGGAATCGGAATTTGCAGGAGTTGCGCGACCATGCCCAACGCTGTGGCACGAATATCACGAATTTGAAGCGGGATTTGAATCGGCAACTGGGGGAACTGGCAAAGGCGGCGCTGAATTTGCCCCAGGAGCGATTTCGGTTATCACAGGCTTTGGTGGAAAACTATCTGGGGGAGGAATTGGATGAGACTTCCTTGGGTTATTTGGCGTTGCGCTTGGGCTGGTTGAATCGGGTGGGCAGAGATGGGCGCGGCGATGCTATTTTTGCCTTTTATCATGCGACGTTTCAAGAGTATTTTGCGGCGTTGGCGGTGCCGGATTGGGATTATTTTCTGCCGAGGAATCATGTGGATTGTCCGGTGGAGGGGAAGCGGTATCGGATTTTTGAACCGCAGTGGAAGCAGGTGATTTTGTTGTGGTTGGGGCGTGAGGATATTGAGCATGAGGAGAAGGAGGAGTTTATTCAGGCGTTGGTTGAGTTTAAGGGGGGAGCCGGGGTTACAAGTTTTTATTTTTACCAAGCCTATTTTCTGGCAGCAGCAGGAATTAATGAATTTAAGGTTTGTTCTTTGGCTGCTGAGATTGTGTGGCAGTTAGTGCAGTGGGGTTTTGGGGAGTTTGATATTGAAAAACAGGAATGGCAAACTTTTTTCGATCCGATAAAAGAAGGGGCGAGAAAGGCAATACCTGAAACCATTCGATGGCTGACGATTACAGAACTAATTGCAATCATTGAGAATTGCCCAGATGAAGATACCCTTCGGCAGGCGGTTAAGAGTTTAGAGACAATCGGTGTCGGAAATCCCGAGGTGCTCGCTGGGTTAATAGAAGTCATCCGAACGACTGAGAATGAAGATATTCGTGGGCGTGCGGCTGAGAGTTTAGGGAAAATTGGTGTCGGAAATTCCGAGGCGATCGCTGGGGTACTCGAAGTTCTTCGCACGACTAAGAATGGAAATACCCGTGCGCGTGCGGCTGAGAGTTTAGGGGGAATTGGTGTCGGAAATCCCGAGGCGATCACTGGGGTGCTGCAAATTATCCGAACGACTGAGAATGAAGATACTCGTAGGGAAGCGCTTGAGAGTTTAGGGAAAATCGACCCGGGAAATCCCGAGGCGATCGCGGGGTTGCTCGAACTTCTCCTTACGACTGAGGATGAAGATACCCATGATACGGAATCCGGTATTCAAGGGTCTCTAAAAACTTTTAAGACCTGGTTTAGGTATGAGAAGGCGGCTGAGAGTTTAGGGAAAATCGGTGTCGGAAATCTCCATGCGATCGCTGGGGTACTCGAAATTATCCGAACGACTGAGAATGAAGATACTCGTAGGCGGGCGGCTGAGAGTTTAGGGAAAATCGACCTGGGAAATCCCGAGGCGATCAATGGGGTACTCGAAATTATCCGCATGACTGATAATCAAGATACTCGTAGGCGGGCGGCTGAGAGTTTAGGGAAAATCGGTGTCGGAAATCTCCATGCGATTGCTGGGGTACTGGAAATTATCCGCATGACTGATAATCAAGATACTTGTAGGCGGGCGGCTGAGAGTTTAGGGGAAATCGGTGTCGGAAATCTCCATGCGATCGCTGGGGTACTCGAAATTATCCGCATGACTGATAATGAAGATACTCGTAGGGAAGCGCTTAAGAGTTTAGGGGAAATCAGTGCCAGGAATCCTGATGTGATCAATGGGTTGATCGCAGTTATCCGAACGACTGAGGATGAAGATACTCGTAGGGAAGCGCTTAAGAGTTTAGGGAAAATTGACCCGGGAAATCCCGAGGCGATCAATGGGTTGATCGCAGTTATCCGCATGACTGATAATGAATATACTCGTAGTCGGGCGGCTGTGAGTTTAGGGGAAATCGACCCGGGAAATCCCGAGGCTATCGCTGGGTTGATCGAAGTTATCCGAACGACTGAGGATGAAGATGCCCGTATCACGGCGGCTTCGAGTTTAGACGAAATCGACCCGGGAAATCCCGAGGCTATCGCTGGGGTACTCCAACTTATCCACTCAATTGAGAATGAAGATACCATTAGGATTGCGGCTTGGAGTTTAGAGAAAATCGATCCCAGAAATCCCGAGACGATCGCTGGGTTGGTAGAAGTTATCCGCATGACTGTGGATGAATTTACCCTTAGCATTGCGGCTCGGAGTTTAGAAAAAATCGGACAAGGAAATATCGCGGCTATCGCTGGGTTGGTAGAAGTTATCCGCACGACTGCGGATGAAGATACCTGTTCCGTGGTGGCTCGGAGTTTAGAGAAAATTCTTACTATCCCCAAACAATATGCATGGGCAGTTTCCGCCTTAAAAGACAACATTAGTGATGAAGTCTGGCAAAACGACTTTAAACGATTCAATGCATCCTACAAAGTCCTTTGGAACTGTGCCGAAAATCTCCCCTATCCCGAATTTTATCAAGCATGGCATCATCCCACCACCACCCCTCATCCCGAAGTCACCGAACAAACCCCCAATAAGGGAAAGGGAGAACAATCTTTCGCCTCTCCCATCACTTGCGAATCCCTGCAACACCTGCCAGTTTATTGCCTCAACGCCGCCCTCCTCGCCAGCGAAACCCGTGAAGGAGAAATCGCCCTCACCATCAGCGAACTGATTTGGCAAATGACTTGTCCCGAGGAAGACCCCCCAGAACCCGCCACCCCCGCAGAACTGCGCCGCGCCCTTAGCCGCCTACAACGCCGTAACCTCCTCCCCCACCGCGCCATCCTGTTCGCGAAACATCACCGTAGCGGCGGGCAAACATTTTTGGAACCGATTCAACCCACCCCTTCCCTCATCACCTTTTGTGAAAAACTGACCGGGGTAATAGCGATCGCCTTCCTCACCGACGAACCCCTAGAAGCGCCGTTAAAAGGCTTTCCCCCCAATCAACCTAACCTGATATCGGCGATTGAAGCCTGGTTAGAGGAGATTTGATCCGCCCAGAAACCTGGTTTCTAAACCCAGGGGTTACGTCCAATGTTCAATCTGAAGACCAGGTACGCGACTAAATTCGCGCACGTTATTTGTCGCGATGGGCAAATTCAGGCTCAGGGCATGGCTGGCAATCAACAGATCATTATTACCAATGAGCAAGCCAACTCGTTTGAGTTCCGTTCGGAGTCGTCCATAACAAAGCCCTGCCGCCGCATCAAATGGCATAATTTCCAGAGGCAGGAGAAAACGTTCCAATCGGTCGGTATTTTCTGCGGGGCGGGAACTATTTTCAACCCCAAAGCGTAATTCGGCATAGGTAATTGCTGATATGCCCACTTCACCGATCTCGTATGAGCGCAACCGTTCCAGGGGTTTGGGATTTCTGCGGTTAATCGCATAGATACAGATATCGGTATCCAGCAAAATTTTCATGCCATTGGCTCTCGTTCCATTGGGAGGGATTGATCGCGCTCGATTTGCAGCGACTCTGGGAATTCCTCAATGGCATCAAACATCACCTGCCAGGGGTTTTCCTTGGGCAGCAAGACCACTGCATTGCCCAATCGTTTAATTACGACTTCATCCCCAGAAAAGTGATAACTCTGGGGCAAGTGTACCGCCTGACTATTGCCACTCATAAACAGCTTTGCCGTTTCCATTGGTAGCTCCGTATGTACAGATCCGACTATACCCCTGTTTATAACAAATATTGCTCTGCCTGGTGCGGCTATGGGGTATCCCAGGCGGGCGGGCGCATGGCTATGGGTCGCTGCATTGATGAGGGCCACCGCAATGAGGGGCTAACTCAATCCAGCCAATCAGTCTCATAAAACCTGTTAACAAGTTTTAGAATAGAGCCAGAGTTAACCAGTCAAGCCATGAAACCGAAAGGAGGGCGGGGCAAGATAGCGCCCTACCAAACCAAGTTG
>CAYUEH010000353.1:0-5831 GCA_964442465.1 uncultured Laspinema sp.
CATCTCCCCCATCCCCCCTACCCCAGGGATTGAACAAAGGGTTCAAAGACAGGCAGGAGATTGGGTTGGGCGGTGACGAGAGTGGGGAAGGAGCGATCGCCGTAGTGGGTACCGGGGGTGAGGGGGAAAATCGGGTCTGGGGATAGGGGATGCCAGACGGCACCGGCAGCTTGGATGATCGGCCAAACTCCCGCAATATCCCAGATTTTGGGGGTGGCTTCCACGCCTCCGAGGGTAATCCCGGCAGCGACGGTGAGGAAATTGTAGCTGGCAACGCCTAACATCCGAATTTTGCAGGGGAAATCCGGTTGATAGTTGCCGATACTGCGGGAACAGAAGCTAAAAAACTGGTTAGGATCCAGGGGGTCGGAACTGCTGTGAATCCGGCGGCGATCGAGAAAGGCTCCCTGGGGTAATTTCAGTCCCGTTGTGCCGGACCAGAATCCGTGGAAGGATTGATGGAGGGGGGGTAAATGGACATAGCCAAAGACGGGGACCCCGCGATAGAGTAGTCCCAGAGACACCCCCCAGATGGGGATCCTGCGGGCGAAGTTGGTGGTGCCATCGAGGGGGTCGATAATCCAACACCATTCGGTATCGGGAAAGATATGGGCGGATTCTTCGCTAAGGACCCCATGTTCAGGGAAGCGATTGGCGATCGCATCGCACAGTTCGCGATCGGCCCATTTATCCGATTGCGTGATTAAGCTGCCATCGGCTTTTTCTACTGCCTGCACTTGGCCGAAATCAGCCATTAGCTCTTTACCGACCTTGTTCGCGGTCGTCTCCGCAAAGTGTAAAACTTGATCCCAAAAATCAGTCATTGGTTTGTGATAAATTGCGAATGTACAGTTGCTAATAGCCGATTGAATCCAGGGGAAATCAACGCAGATGCGCTGGAATTCCCGGATGCCTTAGTCTAATTCACCGGCCATCACTGCCGCGATCGCATCTTTGGCATTCTCGCGGAACTCGTGAATATTGACTCGTCGCAGGAGGACAACCGCTAGAATCATCCCCGCAGCTTGGGTGGCAAACACCAGACCATAAGACAAAACGGGTACGCCAAAGAGCAAGCGACCTAAATCCAAAACCGCACCACCGGAAACCGTAGACAGTCCTCGGGCGATCGCCTGAGCTAATCCCCAGGCCCCGATAAAGGTCCCGGCAGTTTCTGCGGCAGTTAGATCCAGCATCAAACTAATGGCACCCGTGGTAATAATACCCGATGCTAAACCGTAGAGGACTAAGGACCCCATCAACATTTCCGGTTTTTCCGTAAATCCGGCCATGATAATCAGTCCCAAACAGACCGCAGCACAGATACAGCCTAATTTGGTGGTGTTTTGCTTACCCAGGCGCGGAACCACTAAAAAACCTGTCGATGCAATCCCAATTAGGGTCCCCATCCCGAAGAAGGCATTCAGTTGGGTGGTTTCTGAAATGGCCATTCCAAAGACTTCCCCCCCGTAGGGTTCCATGACGGCATCCTGCATGAACAGACTGATGCTCATCACTAGCAGAAAGGTAAAAAATATCCCGGTTTGGCGACTGGCGGTTAAGACGCGCAGGGCCTCACCCAAACCAATTTGGTCGTCTCGGTTCCCCGGATTTGACCGGGTACCAAAGCGGGAATATTTTTTCTCGACTCCCACGGTGGCAATCCCGGTGAGGACGAGCACGATTGCCGGGACAATTATAAACAAACGGTTCACCGATGCCTGTAGCTGTTCGATGGGGGTATCTAGGGTGACGTCCTTGAGTAAAACACTACTGATGATTGCCCCGATGATAATTCCTACCATCAGCATGGACCAGACAATACTCACCAGTTTAGGGCGATTATCCTCATCGGAGACATCTACCAGGAGGGCCGCAAAGGGGGTCGAACTGGCACTCAGGGCGAGACCATAGATTCCATAGACTAGGGCCAGAACTCCCGCCCAGAGGTAAGTGTTCATTGTCGGAATCCTGAAGGGAGGCTCTAAGATAGTCTCCAAACTGCTGCCGAGTGGCCACACAATTTGTACGGCCATGAAGGAAATAGCGGTAAATAGGCCCGCACCAATCCAGATATAGCCAGTCCGGTAATGACCCCATAAGGGTTTGGAGTCGGACATCTGACCAAACCAGATGCGTGCGGGACTGACAAACTGGTGCATGGCGATCGCCCCTGCGGCAATCCATGCTGTGACTCTGAGTTCTTCGATCATCACCCGGTTAATCACCCCTAGGGTTAATAGGGACATGATCCCCAGACCCATTTGAAATAAACCCAGGCGAAACATGGTTGCTAGGTCAATTCTGGGCTTGAGGGTTTCCGGATAGGGGGCGGATGGGGAATCGGATATATTGCCAGTTGCCATAACGAATTGGGATTTATCTAACAACAGCTTCAGCTTTCATCATGTTAGGATAATCCCGGCCTGAGAGATAGAGGGCAAATGTACCCCCCAGTTCCGGTGAAAATTTGAGGCGCAAGGGCTTGACTTTTTGCCCAATTTCTGATAATTATTCCGTGGATTTCTGGGGGAGAGGAAATGGCTGCGCCTGGGATGTCCCCCTCTCCCATTGGCTGAATTGAATCCTCAACCGGCTAGATACTCATAGGATCCGATATCGATTAGATCATTCACGATGCGATCGAACCCCTCTCCCCGTTGGTCAAAGGGGAGGGGAGATATATACGGTGAGGGAAAGGTGGCATTTCCAGCATCAATGGCGGGACTTCCGGGTTGTAATCGGTGAGTTGGAGTTGTCCCCCCGTAATTATTAGCTAAGGGGTCAAGCATCGGATTGACATTCAGGATATCCGTTGGCGCAAATCCACTACCACCCGATGTATTCCAAATTAGATTGTAGCCGCCAGAAGAGAGAACACCACTGAAGTCAGGGTGAAAAACGTCAATATCCTCATTGCCCGCAATGATTGTGTTTTTCGCATGAATGATCCCATTGTTATTCATAATCCCAGAACCTGTACTATTCACAGAATTGTTGGAAATTGTGCTATTGGTAATGTTCACCGTGGCCGCATCATTGTAAATGCCGCCACCTTGGTTATCTGCGCTATTACCTGAAATTGTGCTGTTGGTGATATTAAGAGTTCCAAGATTCCAAATTCCGCCGCCTTCAAGGTTGGCGGAATTAGTAGAAATTGTGCTAGAAATAATGTTGATATCACCGCCAAAATTGTAGATGCCTCCGCCCCTTTCATTGGCTGAATTATTGCGAACAATGCTATTAAGGATCTGAACCAAACCCTCGTTATAAATGCCACCCCCCGGTCCAACGGGATTGTTCCCTTCGGCGATCGTCAAGTGATGAAAACTTGCTGAAGCGCCATTGTTGACATCAAAAACTTGGTAAAGATTATTCCCACTAATCGTTAGTAAATCAGCACCGGGTCCAATGAAGGTTAGAAAACTATCGATCGCCGGTAAAGGGGAGTCCAGAATAATCTCATTTCCATTGATTAAAGTCATGTTAATTACATGGGATCCGCCCTGGGTATTGGCATTGATCATCGCTTGTCGTAATGAGCCAGGCCCGCTATCGTTGTTATTTAAGACCAGGGCATCATCATCTATAATCACACCCATCACAGTTTCTGGAGTTCCCACATTATAAGCACCGGTTGTTAAGGTGAATTCCACTATTTTATTCGATTCTATTTGGCTATTTTCCCAGGGTGCGATCGCGACGATCGCTGTTGAAGCATTGGGTGCAAATGTGACAGTTCCAGTTGTATCAAATGTGTCAGCACCCGTCTGATTGTAGTCTCCATTGCCATCCATATCAAAGGTTGCTGTTCCTCCCACGGTAAAATTGGCCGTTAAAGGACTGGTTAAGGGGGTATTCACGCTATCGGTGCGGGTAAACGTATAAATTAATTCTGCACCACTATCTTCAAACACGCGATCGGGTGATACTCCCAGGGTTACTGTGGGGTCGAGGGTTAAGGGAGAATTGACCGTGAAATTGCCGAGATTAGTCCCTGAGACAGCATTGCCACTGGTATCAAAAACTTGATTCCCTAAAAGGGCGATCGCATAAGTGCCATTATCCCCTATATCCCAAGTACCACCGGGCGCAATGATCTCATAAGTCGCCGTGCGCGGTGTGCCGTTTTCACTGCTATTGACAGTGACTAAAGTTGCTAACGTGGTGAATCCATTGGGTCCGGTGACTTGGATATCTGAACTATCCAAACTACTGAGGGCGATCGCCACATTATCCGCATAATCCACCGTAAAACTGTGAGTCGTCCCGCCACTGGTATTCACATCCGTCACCCCCAAATTACTCGCTGTGGGTGCGAGGGTATCCAGATTGACATTAAAACTGCCGAGAGTTCCACTGGGAATCGTATTCCCACTGGTATCCGTGACTTGATTGGATTGTAACAGGACAGTATAAGTGCCATTATCTGCCGGATCCCAACTGCCACCGGGTGCAGCAATTTCATAAGTGACCGTGCGTGGTGTGCCGTCGCCGAGGGGATTGACACTCACAAATGTCGCCGGAATTTGGGACCCATCAGGTTGGGTAACCAGAATATCAGAATTATCCAAACGACTGATATCAATGGCAATATTATCGACATAATCAATGGTAAAGGTGTGAGTTGTTTCTCCAGGACTTGTGATATTATCGGCGATGAAATTAGACGCCGTGGGAATATTAATCCCCCCATCATCATTCACCAGGGTATAAATCGTGGTGCTTTGGGTTCCCAACCTGGCACCATTGGAGGGATTGACTAATTGCAACGGGATGGTTTCATCCGGTTCATTCACTAAATCTCCGACAAGGGTCATCACGACATCGCGATCGCCACTTTCCCCATCAGCAAAGGTCACCGTCATCGGAAAGGTCGTGGTATAATCTTCCCCTGGGGTTGCCGTTCCTGCCGGATTATCTAACACCACCTCCACCGTGACTTCCCCATCACTGCCGCTACTGCGTCGAATTTTTCCGATAACTGTATCCACTGCCGTCCCACTGTTGCCTTCTAATCCACTGGAACTGGCACTAATAAATTCTAACTGTCCCGGTTCATGGTCTAAAATTTCTAAACTTGCCGTTGAAATTTCCCCTAAAATTGCCCCATCAGAAGGATTAGAAAGTGCAATTTCTACTGTTTCTGTTCCCTCTACTAGGTCATCATCTAAAATGGGAATCGTCAGGGTTTTCGTGGTTTCCCCTGGATTAAAGGTTAGAGTTCCTTGGGTAGGAATATAATCGGCATCTGTGGTGGCAGCATTATTGGTATTGGGGGTTTGGGTCGCATAATCAACGCTGACTGTCCCGATCGCACTGTCGCGAGTAACCGTAATCGTCGCACTCCCCCCATCTTCCCGAATGCTGTAAGTAGCGGTGCTAAATTGGATTTGCGAAGGGCGATCGTTATCGACAAGGGTTAAGATTGCTGTATTTTGACTCCCTAATGATGCGCCTCCTGTGGGATTAAATAAGGTTAAATTAACCGTTTCATCCCCTTCTAAAACCCGATCATCAACAATCGGAACCTCAAGGGTTTTAGGGGTAACATCCCCATTGCCAAAGTTCACCCAAATAGGTGTATTATCATAGTCATCGGGAGCAGTTGCCGTGCCATCGGTGAGGGCAATGGTTGCACCTACTGCACCTGCACTCCCTTCTATCCGTTCTACAGTGATGGTCATAACGGGAGTCCCATCTTCGTTCACTGCAAATTGACTCGCCGTAAATTGCAACGTTCCTGGAATAGAATTATCAATTGGAGTATTATCCGTTGGAGTATTATCCGTTGGAGTATTATCCGTTGGAGTATTATCCGTTGGAGTATT
>CAYUEH010000353.1:5931-6057 GCA_964442465.1 uncultured Laspinema sp.
ATCCGCTGGAGTATTATCCGTTGGAGTATTATCCGTTGGAGTTCCCGGTTGTGTAATCGGTGACATGACAAGGGAGGGACTGGCAAATACAATGTCCGGTTGTTCCGTTGCCTCTGCTGCGGGGAC
>CAYUEH010000354.1:0-6033 GCA_964442465.1 uncultured Laspinema sp.
AAAGAAGGTGAGCGATCGCCTGGATCACTCACCCTTCTGTGTTAGCAACTTAGACGATTCCCACCGGGGTATTGGGTTGCCCCGCTTCTGGTTCATTCAAGCCGATCCGTTCTTGGTACATCCGAGCCAAGCGCCGCTCTGCCTTAGCCAGGTCCCGTTCAATGCTACTAAAAATCATCGTGGACACCGGGTCGGTAAACTGGACTTGTAATTGGAAACAGTCGATCGCCCCGGTTTGAATATCCCCCAACGCTTGACGCAAAATGCTCATATCATCTCCAGCCGGTAAAACGCTCATGAAAGAAGCGAAGGCCCCAGCGGCCATTGCCGGTAAAAACAGTTGTTCTCCCAGGGTTCGCAGGCGGCTTTCCAACAGTTCGAGATGACTGACTTTTTCTTCCCCAATCTCCAACAGCAGCAATCGAGTCGCGCTATCAGTGGTGATGTCAGCATAATGTTTAAAGGCTTTTTGGCTATAGCGTTCTCCCGCCATTGCCTGATTTAATCCGGCGATAATTTCCTGACGGGTTGACCCTCCCCAGGCTTCGGCAAGCTGCCACCATTCTGCGGAACTGTCGTGGCGATCGGGCAGGGATTGGTCGGGAATGCTCAAATTCAGCCTGGAGAGAATGGCGGTGGTGAAAATGGCTAAATCTCCCGGTTGCCGAGAGCAAATCAGGTTACCATCGGTGGTTACGGCTTCATCAATATAGGTGGCACCGGCATTTTCCATATCTTTGCGGATGGAGATAAAGCCGGTGGCACGCCGTCCCCGCAGTAAGTCGGCTTCGATTAAGACTTGGGGTCCGTGGCAGACGGCAGCGATTAATTTGCCCAAGGCAGCCGCTTCTTTAACGAAGGCGATCGTGTTGGGGTTGGTTCGCATTTTATCCGGTGCGCTACCCCCGGGAATGATCACGGCATCGAAGTTTTGAGCGCGGGCTTCGGTGGGGGTCCCATCGGGTTGGATGGAGACTTTCCCTTGTTGCCCCTGATAGGTTTGATTCATCCCGGACCCGAGTACAGAGACTTTGGCCCCGGCTTGTTGGAATGCTGTATAAGGCACTTTAAATTCTGAATCTTCAAATCCTTCTTCAATCAGGATGGCGATTCGGGGGGTGGGGTGTGAGTTATTAGTAGACATAATGTTAGGTTGTGGTTAATTAGGTTGGCAGTGCAAATCAAAAAGTGAGATAAACGCACTTTTGGTTTTATCTTTAGGGTTGATTATTCTGTTAGGAAGACCGGATGCATCAAATATAGCAGTAAATTGAACCCTACCCAGGGAGTTGAGTCCCTGGGGTGGGGAAAACTGTGAGCAGACAAGGGCGAGCAATTGCCAAGCTACCGAGACCGGGCAGGAGAAAAATCCAAATTGTTTCTCCTGCCTCGGTCCGACTCTTGGTTATCGGTGAGATTTAGTACAGGTACATACTCCCGTTGGTATCAATCCTCATGTTGCTGATGTCCGAGTCTAAGTTGTTCGCTTCACTCAGATAAATCCGAATCTCTCCCGGCGCAATAATTTGGGGTTCGGCCTGAATCAGTCCCCCATCGGGTCGCTCAAAGGTGACGGTTAAGGGAATTTGCAGATCCATCAGCATGGCTCCATCGCCTCCGCTCAGGATGCGATCGCGAGTCTCACCGATCGCCTCGTAGGTAATCGCCGTATTCGTCAGATTGATGATTTCCACCGCAACGGGTGTATTTCCCGGCAGCACATAAGCTACGGGCATTTGCACGTTCTGAGGTAGAGGCATCGGTTGGGCCTGAGCCTGTAATTCCTTCGCTTCAGTGGCAGTATTCTGAGCAATACCGGCGATGGGGAAGGTGACGGCTCCTAGCAAGATGCTACTAAAAATTGCCCCTAATAATCCGGGATTTTTGCTATTGAAAAAGTTCGTAAACTTCATGGAAAACCTCCAAAGTTAATTAATTAAAAAATAGAGTTTTATAAAAGGGTGCGATCGCCTGGAAACTTGAGTGGCGAGTTCCTTGAGATGACCCTAAGTTAATCCTGATGGGATGGGGTGCAATCCCCCTACTGCTTGCTTCACCGGCTTGAATCAAAAGGACAATAAACCGGGTTTCTGGACCTGTCTTTGTTGCTCGACTCGCACCAATTCAGTGAAGAAACCCGGTTCTTTTCCCTAATCCTGTTCCTGTAACGATGTCCTAGATGGAGAGCAGGTCATGCCATTGTCTAGTCTCTCCTAATGGCCTCACTCACGTTCGACCTGCTCAACAGCAGTAATTAACCCGCTAACATACTGCGAAGCATCCAGGCATTTTTCTCATGAATTTGCATCCGTTTGGTCAGCAAATCTAAGGTGGGTTGATCATTGGCTTTCTCTAGGAGAGGCAGCATTTCCCGGGAGGTGCGGACCACGGTTTCTTGCCCTTGGACTAACAAGCGAATCATGTCCTCCGCCTCGGGAATTCCCTCATTTTCTTGAATCGAAGTCAGGCTGGAAAACTTCCCATAAGTAGCGGGAGCCGGAAACCCCAAAGCCCGAATTCGCTCGGCAATTTCATCCACGGCTAAGGCTAATTCTTGGTACTGCTCCTCAAACATGAGATGCAGTGTGCTAAACATGGGGCCCGTGACGTTCCAGTGGAAATTATGAGTTTTCAGATAAAGAGTATAGCTATCGGCCAACACCCGGGATAACCCTTGAGCAATTTGTTCTCGGGTGCTTTCTTCAATCCCGATATTGACGCTCATCGGATTTTGGCTTTTGGCAGACATTCCTAGGGTAGCTGTCATTCTTAATTCCTCTAATGATTAAACTGATTGACTGGGGTTTTGAAAAGTTCAGAGTATAGATTGGGGGGGAAACGACTGTTTCCCAGTTGCGACTTAAATGATGCCTGGACCTTTTCCTCGGCGATCGCCTTCCATCGTCAGCTTCCCATCCTCGTCATTGTGATGGACTTCGGAATATTCCTGAGCGCGTTCCGCTTTGAGGGCTTCTTCTTTTTCTCGCAAGTCACCGGGCTCATTTACATACATTTCGGGTTCGATCGCATAATTATTCACCAACCCTTCTTGGTCTACGGTAAAACCATCCCGGGTATGATCCGGATTTTCATGAGCTTCATCAGCACTAGAAGGCGCTTTCATAAACTTGTTACCCTCACGATCTTGGCGCGCTGCCACTTCTGCCGGAACCATTTCGCGATCATAATGCACAGGCTCTTTGACAGGTTCCGTGGTCTTCTGGTTAAGGGTTTCTTTGTTATCGATTTTTTGCTTATCCATGAATATTTCCTCGTTCTTTTATTGAGTCTCTTTCAGCTTATCCGGTGAACCCTGCTAAATTAAACTATCTATGGGAGTAAGTTTCCCTCTACTCCTATTGATAGAGAAAGTGAAAAAATCCTCTCCCTGTCTCCGTTTAGAGAAGCTCTGTTCTCAAACAGATTTTTAACGGGGATGGGTGTGTTCATCTCCTACGGCGATCGCATTTTCCGTGGGAAGGATGCGGGATCCATATCGGTTGGCATAAACCTGGGTAAACTCGGCCCCAAAAAATAAAATTTGCGCCGAAAAGTTAACCCATAACAATAAAACGACTAAAGAACCCGCTGCACCATAAGTCGAACCCACCGTACTATTCCCTAAATATAAGCCAATTAAAGTTTTACCCACGACAAAGAGTAAGGCGGTAACGATCGCCCCTAACCAGACATCAGTCCAAGCAATTTTGACATCCGGTAAGACTTTATAAATCATGGCAAATAAGACCGTAATCACCCCAAAGGAGAGGAAGAAATCTAAGACTTGCCACACCCCCATGAGCATATCCGGAACCAGATGGCTAAAGTAGTTTCCAAATGCAGCTAAGGCGGCACTCAGGATGAGGGAGACGAGTAGTAAAAACCCAATAGTGAGAATCATGGCAAAGGATAAAAAGCGGTCTTGGATAATTCCTTTGATCCCCCGTCCCGGTTTGGGTTTGACGTTCCAGATCGTATTGAGAGAACCCTGAAGTTGGTTAAAGAGTCCCGTCGCCCCAAAGAGGAGTACACCGACGCTGATCAGGGTCGCCCAAATGCCTGACCCCGTTTCCCGGGTATTTTCAATCATGGTTTCGATGATTTGTGCCCCCTCGATGCCGATAGTACCTTGAAGTTGCTGGACAATTTCACCTTGGGCGGCGTCTTGACCAAAGATGACTCCGGCAACGGCGATCGCAATAATTAAAATCGGCGCTAAGGAGAAAATGGTATAATAGGCTAAGGCGGCAGCCAATCGCCCTGCATTATCTTTCTGCCATTCTGAAAATGCCAGTTTTAACAGTCTAAATAATTGCTTGATTTTTACCATTTTTGTTCCTTGTTTTTATTAAAATTTTTTATGGCATACTTTCTGGGAAACTCGTCCTCATTTGGTCAGGTTGAGTCAAGGGGGGATAGGCTTTTATTAAAATAGGGCTTAGATAGCTCACTCGCTAACTAAACCCTGTTAATCAATCCCGAAAATTTACCGATTTACCGAGCTTGGGAATGGGGGTTCGGGAGTTCTAAACCGGGCCAATGGCGATCGGTTGACGGTCTGATTGCTCCCTCCCGGGACGGAGAAAAATTAAAGAATTTAGGGGCTACCAATCAATCTTCCACTCTTCGGGACTGGTCCAGAAGAGAAGCACTCCTGGCTAGGTTTGGCCTAGAAAGGGGAGATGGAAGGCTTGGGATGAATCCAGTACCCTCTGGCTTCAAAGGCATCGGCGATCGCCCTGCCCAAGTTTAAGCAGTTTAACCGCGATCTTCCGAAGATTAAAACTGTCCAGTTTTTGACTGAGGAATATCTTTAGTTTACTAGACCCCAGGGGAGCTATACCTCTATCCAAAGGTAGATCGATTGGGGGATTGCCGGTCTCAAAGCACCGGGGCAACGCCAGACAAACTCCCCATTCCTCAACCTCAAATCCCTGCCGAGCCACCCCTAATCCCTAGAATTATCCCACTAATCCAGAGCGCAAGGCCAAAACTGCGGCTTGGGTGCGGTCATTCGCACAGAGCTTGTTTAATATATTCCGAACGTGAGTTTTCACCGTCCCCACTGTGATGTACAGCTTTTCGGAAATTTCAGCGTTATTGTATCCTTGGACAATCAGTTCTAAAACTTCTAGTTCTCGTTCCGTCAAAGGATAGGCTTCGATAATCTGGCTATATTCCGGTTCCGGAGCCTTAATCGTTACCGTCTCTTTCTTTTGAGAGCCTAGGGTGGGTTGGGTATTCGTCGTGCGGGCTTGCTTGAGGACAATTCCGGCGATCGCCGGATCAATCCAGGAGTTACCTTCATAGGTGAGGCGAACCACTCCCAGCAATTCCTCAAAGCTAATATCCTTCATGCAGTAAGAATCCGCACCAGCAGCAAATGCAGCCAGAACCGCATCTTCATTATCCTGAAAGGTCAAGATCAAGATTTTAGTTTTGGAATTGTGCCCTTGAGCCGCTTGTGCTTGTTGCAGTCGCTGGGTCACTTCAATTCCATCAATATCCGGTAACCCAATATCAACAATTCCAATATCCGGCTTTGTATCCATCAGCAATTTCAATCCCGAGGTGCCGTTGGCGGCATCCCCGACAACAACAATTCCATCAGATTGTTGCAAAGCCGTTCGGATTCCAATCCGAGTCAGGTCATGGTCTTCAACTAAAGCAACGCGAATTTCACTCATTTATTAAAAAGGGTCTCAACCCCGTCGTTTACAGCGAGAATTTGGAGAGTTTTTTTCAGAGATCTCATCCCGGGAACGCTCCGAAACCCGGATCTGCCACTTCAAACACCGCGACTCCCTCCCATGTCCGCTAAACTCGGGCATTGCTACAGTTTTTTTAGATCCCCGGGACAAGAAATCGGGTTTTTGGGCCTTTCTTGGACCCTTTCAGGTCAAGGATGTTCTGAAAAACCGGGTTTCTAACCAATCCTGTACCGGCGTCCTACCGGGTATTCTTCAATTCTGTAGTCAGTAACGGCGTGATTGGCTTTCTTGATGCATTTTAGTCCGGATGCTTACCGGAAGC
>CAYUEH010000355.1:0-3292 GCA_964442465.1 uncultured Laspinema sp.
AGATGGGGGAGATGGGGGAGATGGGGGAGATGGGGGAGATGGGGGAGATGGGGAATGTTCAACGTCCCGACTTGCTGTCGTTTCTTCCTTCCCTTTCATCCTGCTCTCAATACAAAGTGACTCAAACCCAGACTACATGATCCCTCCCACTTTCTTTCCTGCCCCCTATACCTCACAAAAAAATATGTCACCCCCTACCCCAACCGCGATCGCCCTGCAACCCGAAGCAGATTTAGACCCTAATCTCTGTTGATTTTCCCAAGATTATATTAAAAACTCGCTAAAATCTGCGATACAATTAAATGCGTCTTTTCGATTAGATCTGACCTGCCCCAAATTCATGCTAGAAATCAACGCTCCTAACTTATATTTATTTAGTTACCATCTCAAAGAAGGGTTAGGCATCAGCCTAGAAAGCAGTCAACGGAATTATCACTCAGGTTTAGAAAAAATAGTCGGGGATATTTCCCGATTAATCCCCGAGGCGATCGCCCAGGATTATCAGGAAACTTTCCTCGATCTCCAGTCCCAACCCACCGCCGAGTTAAAATTTAAAGGAACCCTACATAACCACACCATCCTCGGACGCTATCTGCGGCGAACGCTTCATCAGACTTATGCCTTAATCTTTGATGGGTCAGTTCAGGAAAGATATAACGCCCATCAGGTTCAGAGTCTGCTCAGTACCCTGAAACTGCTTACCCCTGACCCTCATTCCCCCGATAATTTAGGACAAACTTGGCTAATTTCAGGAGTTTGGGAACATGGCAATTCCACTCAAATCGAAAAGCTGGCAGAAGAGAGCTATAAAACCTTAATTTCTCCTGAAGGATGGCATCATCGAGCAACGGGGGACTATGTGGGGGTGAAGCTGTATGAGTTTTGGCGGACATCCGGAGGAAACACCGGGGAGACGATTGAAGGCAATAGTTATTTACTCCTGATTCTGTATCCCGATCGCGAAATGTTCCAAGCGGGATGGGGTTTTTATGAACAATGGCAACAAGTGTTATTATCTCGTCATCAAATTGTTTGGGCGGACCGCCAGAGTCAACGGCTCAAACAACAGCTAATCAACCAATATCAACTGATTGAGGCGATGGCTGATTATTCTGAGCTAAGTCTCTATCACCTCAAAACTACGAGGGATGCTCTATCGGGATTGCTCACCGGCTTCACGACTTTAGAGATGCATCGGAATTTGATGGAAATCCAGATGGACCATTATGATCAATCTTGCCATCAGTTAGAACAAGATGCCGATGGTTTAGGATTAACAGACCTCACATTTTTAAAAAAATTCAGCGCATCGGTCAAAGAAAGTTACCTCCCCAGGATTCAAGGGGATATCAATGCCTTCCGCTTAAATTTGGAACGGATACAACATCTAACCCAGATGATTCAGGGTCTGGTGGAAATTCGTCAGGCCCAGCGCGATCGCACCGTTAAAACCGCAGTGGCGATCGGGGGAGTCGGTGTGGGGACAGGTTGTATAGTAGCCGTCGCTGCCTCGACTCATCCTCCTGTTCCATCGGTGAATCCCGGGACAAATTCAGGGTTGCCTGGGGTCTTATTATTAAGTGTGATTTGCGGAGGCGTCGCCAGTTTAGTTACCTTTGTGGCCCTCTCCCTCTGGCAAAAACTCGGGAAGTGATGCGGGGGTTCATCGGGCGATCGCACGTTTCTCCTGCTAAAATCAAGTGTAGCACAACCCCACGGAGAAATAGCTATGGTTATAGAAGTGCGATCGCCTGAACCCCAGGCAACCGCGATCTACCCGGATAGTGATGGTCAACCTATGGCAGACAATACCCAACAATTTGCGCTGATCGTCTGGATTAAAGAAAATTTAGAACGAGTCTATGCTCAGGATCCCAATGTCTTCGTCGCCGGAGATTTATTGTGGTATCCCGTGGAAGGCAATAACAAACTCAGACAAGCGCCGGATGTGATGGTAGCATTCGGACGACCGAAAGGCTATCGGGGGTCTTACCAACAGTGGAAGGAAGACAATATTCCTCCACAAGTGGTTTTTGAAATTTGGTCTCCGGGGAACCGTCCCTCGGAAATGATGAAGAAATTGGCATTTTATCAGAACTACGGTGTTGAAGAATACTATCTCTATCATCCCGATTTGCTGGATTTAGGGGGATGGTGCAAGTCTGAGGGGAGTTTACAACCGATCGAACAAATGGACGGATGGGTGAGCCCCCGCCTCGGGGTGCGCTTTCAAATGGCCGAGACGGGATTGCAACTGTACCGTCCCGATGGCGAACCTTTTTTAACAACGTTGGAACTAGAGCAACGGGCGCTACAGGCCGAAGAACGGGCGCGACAAGCGGAAGAACGGGCGCAAATAGCTGAGTCAGAACTGGAACGAGAACGCCAGAAATCCCAGGCGATCGCCGATCGCCTGCGGGAGATGGGAATTGATCCAGATGAGGTGTAGGGATATCTAAATCGCCCATCCGGACCCGGATGCGATCGCCTTTATCCCCGGGCGATCGCATCCCAATCTGCCCAAACTTCTCGCGCTCAACCTTGACCCTCAATCCGGGATTTCTCCCCAATCTCCTGAGAGATTTCCACCCGAATTGCCCTCTCAAATGAGTCTATATTATGCAAATCAATGTAGAATCACCAACTTTTGCGATCGCTTTTGGGAGAAAGTGATGCGGGGGTTCATCGGGCGATCGCACGTTTCTCCTGCTAAAATCAAGTGTAGCACAACCCCACGGAGAAATAGCTATGGTTATAGAAGTGCGATCGCCTGAACCCCAGGCAACCGCGATCTACCCGGATAGTGATGGTCAACCTATGGCAGACAATACCCAACAATTTGCGCTGATCGTCTGGATTAAAGAAAATTTAGAACGAGTCTATGCTCAGGATCCCAATGTCTTCGTCGCCGGAGATTTATTGTGGTATCCCGTGGAAGGCAATAACAAACTCAGACAAGCGCCGGATGTGATGGTAGCATTCGGACGACCGAAAGGCTATCGGGGGTCTTACCAACAGTGGAAGGAAGACAATATTCCTCCACAAGTGGTTTTTGAAATTTGGTCTCCGGGGAACCGTCCCTCGGAAATGGCCAAGAAATTGGCGTTTTATCAGAAGTACGGTGTTGAAGAATACTATCTCTATCATCCGGATTTGCTGGATTTAGCCGGATGGTGCAAGGCAGAAGATGGGTTACGCCCGATCGAACAAATGGACGGATGGGTGAGTCCCCGCCTTGGGGTGCGCTTTCAAATGCCGGAGACGGGATTGCAACTCTACCGTCCCGATGGCG
>CAYUEH010000355.1:3392-6029 GCA_964442465.1 uncultured Laspinema sp.
GGGGTGCGCTTTCAAATGCCGGAGACGGGATTGCAACTCTACCGTCCCGATGGCGAACCGTTTCTCACCACGTTGGAATTAGAGGAACTGTTGCGAACGGCACAGGAACGGGCGCGACAAGCGGAAGAACGGGCGCAAACGGCAGAAGAACGGGCGCAAACGGCTGAATCGGAACTGGAACGAGAACGCCAGAAATCCCTGGCGATCGCCGATCGCCTCCGCGCTATGGGAATTGATCCAGATGCGGTGTAGGGATATCTAAATCGCTCATCCGGACCCGGATGCGATCGCATTTATCCCCCGGGGCGATCGCACCCCTTCTGGCCAAAATTCTCGCGATAAACTACTCCAATCCATCCGGGATTCCTCCAAAATGTCCTGAGAGATTTTAACCCGGATTGTCCTCTCAAATCAGTCCATATCATGCAAATCAATTTAGAATCACCAACTTTTGCGATCGCTCCTGGCAGTTTACGACAAGTTCACCATATCGCATTTAACGTCCGGGATTTGGCAGCATCCCGCCATTTTTATGGTCGGGTCCTCGGGTTAGAGGAACTGACTGGGGAGGCGGTTCCCACCACGTTGCGGGAATTAGTCGCAACGGGGAAAGTTGCCAATTTTGTTACCCCCGATGGGACGGTTATCGATTTATTTTACGAACCGGATTTATTACCCCCGGACCCCGACCCGAAACGTGCCTTTACCCGCGCTAATCATCTCGCCTTCGATATTGATCCGCAATTATTTGACGGCGCAGTTGAGGCACTTAAAGCGCATCAGGTGGCGATCGATAGCGGTCCCGTCACCCGTCCCACAGGACGCGGGATCTACTTTTACGATCCCGATGGGTTTATTATCGAGATCCGTTGCAATCCTCTCGACAGTTGACCGATAAAAGTCCGATCCGAGTCCGGGGAAAGTGGGGTTTGAGACTGTGGAAACCCCAGAGGATCTCCCGCCTCCTCGGGGTGGAGTAACTTTAGCTGCCATTCAGATAAAATCCCTGAAGATTTATCTGTAAAACGGGATACCAAATTCAGATTTTGGGCAGTCGCGGTTGACCTCTTTTCTTTAGACGGGTCGGGTTTGTTGTTGCCACCAAGGGTCAATCCTTCCTAGGAATCATTTACTGGATTCCTGGTTGAGGATACCTCGGCGATCGCCTCGGATATCCCTCCATGAACTGCCTCTTTAAATAAAGAAGCCTTTCGCGATCGCGAAAGGCTTTTCCATTACATCCACCGAGACGATGGCATCCCATCGGTTAGGGTCTTTCCTCGCAAACCCATTTCAGAATATTTAAGCGAAAATCTAGGGCGATCGCACCTTCCTGGCATATTGGCCGCCAGAAAAATCTATCCCTAATCCATGCTAAAAACAAGTTTTTCTGGGGATTTTACTGAAGAACACAGCGGGTCAGAACCTCTTGTCCTGGCGCTGTTTCCAGGTCTTTTCCCTCTCTACAGCTTGTCTTGAGAGAGAGACACCCGGTTGATTTTCTTAAGTAGAAACTCCCAAAAAGGACTCTATATTAATGAGCGCTCCCCCCGATGCTCTGAATTAAGCCGCTTCGGTTTCGCCATCTTTTTCTGACTCGTCCACTTGAATTAAATGGATATGCTTGTAACCCAGCTTAATTTCAAACTCGTCACCGGGCTTCAACCCCATTGCTTGGGTGTAGGTTGAACCAATCACCAGTTGACCATTTTGGTGGACGGAAACCCGATAGCTTGCTTCTCTGCCACGAGTGCTCTTTTTGGCTTCCGGATCCAAGGCGATGCCTCTGGCTTCGAGCAGTGCATCATAAAAGTCAGTCAGATTGACCCGAGTTTCCCCACCTTTTGTGGTGGTATAGTAACCACAAGCCTTTGCTAACTCTCGCCGGGGTAAGTTGGCGAGTTCTTTTGCCTTCTTGAGCAGTGCTTTTCCTCTTAGGGCAGTTGCTGTTTCAGCCATTATTAATTCCTTACTAACTCTTCTTACAAGAATTATTATAAACGAACTTCTAAAAAATACAACACCTATTTTTAAAATTTAATTCCTCAGACAGGACATTGCCGATCCTATGATCGAAGGAATTTATCAAGTCGTGGCCCTTGGCATTGAACCGCTATTTTTTCAGTGACAGACCACTGACTCCTCTGTAGAGCAGAGGCTGTCTCCTTGTCACTCCATCTCATAAAGATTCTTCACTCCCTCCTCTGGCTTAAAATCTTTGTCTTTCAGAAAACAGAAAACTTGATAAAATTGCCCGGATTTATGATAAAGGCTGCAATCGGCGAGGACATCGAAGGTTATGCTCAATCCGTCCCCTCGCCACTTCCCTCATTTACGTCAATTCCACCCAACTCTCCCCTCACCAGAATCCCTAACCCGTTTTGGTCTTAATAGCCTTGATTCGGTTTCCACAGAGGAAATCCACTGAAAAATTCCCCCGAATGGGACGGAGGGTATTTTTCTCTAATTAATCATCTCAGCAGAGGACAATCTTCTATTTTTAGTTCTCTCTAAAATTCTGCCCCGGAAAAGTGGCCAGAGGTGGGGTGGGTATCTCACATCAGGGGATGGGGGGGTGGGTTATTGGTCCGTTGTCATTGGTCCGTTGTCATTGGTCCGTTGTCATTGGTCCGTTGT
>CAYUEH010000356.1:0-6012 GCA_964442465.1 uncultured Laspinema sp.
GCCCCCGCTGCTTGAGCGCTTTCGCCAGGGAGTCCGAATGGGGAAGATAGACGCGATTGGAGGTTTGCACATATTCAAACGGATTTAACCGTTGAACTTCCGACCCAATATGTAATATCTGACTGGTGAGACGAATTCGCTTCGACTCGTAAACCTCCGGTTTCGTGAGGGTAGTTTTAGGATTAGAGACAATCACTGGATATTTTCTCCGGTTTAACTTTAATGGGAATACTCAAAGCTATGCCATTGCGATAAATTTTGTGATCCTTAAATCCCCCCGGTGTCACATCCGCTAGTTTACCCAAGGGCTGGTGAGGAAATGGAAATACCGACCCTTCCAGAAACATTTGCACCGATTTTCGCCGCAAATTGTGACCAGATGGAGAACCGGCAATCCACCCCCGGCGCTCTTGAATTTCATAACTGCATTGGTCTGTTATCAGGTCCGACAAGATTGATAAATCATCATCCCAAAACAAACTAATTGCACAGTAATGAGTGATATCCTTCGGGGGGTTAAGAATATTTTGCCAATCTTTGGGTAGGGAAGACTCCCACTCAATTTCAAATCGTCCTGCACCGCTTGATCGCCTTCCGCCCACTCCTTCCTCCCCGAGGAGTAAAAGGGCCGCATGAAGATTGGTTTCCAAGGATTTATCTTCCTCGGGAAACTCAAGCAGAAAGTACAATCCGGCTAAACTGCGAATTTCGTTATTCGGTTGATCCCAGTTAAATTGCACGAAGCCGGTATGATATAGGTTCGTTGCTGCGTTGACGCGATCGACCGCAATTTTAGGACGTTTTTCGGGTTTAAAGGTCTCTCCATAGTTAAAGGTTCCCGCTTGATGCAATGCGTCATTTACTGGGTGTTTCTTTTTTGTTTTGTCAATCAATTCCCGTTTATCTTTTGTTCTTTCAATCAATTCGTCTTCATCGTTTTTGGTAAATCCCTCCCCTTGATACCATCGATGCCATACCGAAATCGGCAGGTAAGTCAGTTTTTTGTACTCTTTGAAAAATGGCAAATCCTCATCCGGATAATTGATAGGAAACTTGAGGGGACGCGGGAGGTAGTAAATCGCGTTTTCCCCCTCGGGGCGGGAGTAAATAAAGGTTGAACTCATCCGCACGGGCGGTTGAGACTCAGAACAAAACCGTTCTAATAATTCCTCTACCCCCGCTTTGCCAAACAGTCGAGCATAGGTGCTGATCCATGCGCTAAATAGGGCATCAGAACGAATCCGCTCGCTGCTTTTCTCCAGTCCGATTCCCACCTCTCCAAAGTGAACCGGGCTGTTACCAAATTTGAGACGAACTAATTTCCAAACACTCACGATGCTCCATTATCTCCTGGTAATAAGTTTTGGACTTGCTGATTTAAACTCGCAAACTTTTCTAAGAGTTCAGGAGTATTTTTTGCTTGCTGAATCGAGGATTGCAGCGACCCGCCACTACCCCCGGCAATGCGTCGATATTGCTCCATACTCCGATAGAAGAAATCAAAGTTGTGGAAACTGATTTTACCATAGCCGCGAGAACCATGTCCGCCGAGGGCGTCATCTTCGAGAATGGCTAAGGCGATCGCAATGTTTCGCAAATCTTCTTCAACTTGCTCCGGATTTTCTACGGTATAGACCAATTCAAAGCGAAATTTCGATCCGGCAGGTACTCGTTCTACCTGTCTCGGATTCGCAGCGGCAGTAATGCGATCAATGCCATTCTCAAACTTCCACTCGGTCATATATAGACTCGTATCAAGCTGTTTAAGTTGATTAATAGACTCTGGTAACAAATGGCAATCACGAACAATCAACCGAGCCGGTGCATTTCGTCCTTTAATATTTATATATTCTTCTCCTATTTGCCCTTCCTTATCGTTTACAAAACGTCCTACCTTATTGTTTCCTACAATCCTTTTTACTTCACTCTTCTTTACGTCACTACTTTTATCTTTTAATCCCTCTTCCAGTGCTTCGGAAAGCTTGATCCAGCACTTATCGCCACCACTGGATCCAAATACTCGACAAATAGGACAAGTTCTGGCTCCTTCATAATGAATAAGTTGCCCACTAATTTCGGTGTATCCAGCCACCAAGTCATCACTTTCATAACGATAAGTATTACTACCTCCTGGACGATTGAGGGGTTTATTATGATATCGCTCTAAAATCGAGCGCAGTTTCCCCTTAATCGAAGAGCCGGGTAGATAAGGATGCCGAGTCAGTGGGTCGCGAATTACGGGTTTATCTAATCCGCCGATATCTAAATTTTCACTACCTCCACCGATATGCAGTCCGGTTTCTACTAATAACGTGCTAGTGATGCGAAATTTACCTAGTAATGGTTTTGGGGTTATCATGATTAATTTTCTCCTCCTGCTGCTTTGTGATACGCGATGACGGCTTCAACTATTTGTACTAGACGATTAAAATCTTCTGGAGAATCGATTCGACCAATCGCTTCTAGAATGACATCTTTTAGTGGATCTACAGGGCTGTTGTTGTCTCTGTCTCGTTGACGTGCAGCCGAGTAAACAAGTTTGGGCTTTAACATCAACAAATCATTTTTAATCACTGAAATACCTTGATTTTGAGGGTCCCTATATAACTCTACTTTAAGGCGATTTAAGGCATCTAAAAATTTCCGTATTTGATTTGTCTTCAGTCCAATATTCTTAAGATGGCTGCCTAATTCTTCGGCATCTTGGACTAAATCTCGAACTGAGTAAGATTGCAACCATTGGCCCTTTGAGATACTTTGAATGTGAGTCAGCATAGTATTTTTAAAAATTCCACCCCTCTTATGTCGAGAAGCGTTATCAGCTTTTGGTGATTCCAGGCCGGCTTTCGGTTGGGAAGAGTCATTATTTTTTTTCAAGGGCTTATTTAACATCTATTTAACCTCTGTTTAACAGTTCTAGCCAAGTTGCGATCGCCCGAAAATAAGGCGCATTATAAGGATTGTTGAGAGACTTCCGCACCGGAGCAAATTCCGGATGCTCCCTGACTCTTTGAGGCAATCGCGCTAAGGTGTATGCCATTTGTGGTAAATGCAAATAGTATCGGATATCCTGAATTTCATTTTCATAGAGTGGAGTCCTCCGCTTAGTTTCAATATCTTTAATCATTTGCTCTTGCATCTGAGCCGTTGCCAGCAAGCTGCGAACAAAACTGCGAGCATAATTGGTCTCGATTTTTTGCTTGTCCAGTTGTTCAATCATTGGAAAAATTCCCAGGATTGGCGGATATTCAGCCGATTGAAGATATTTCCGCACTTTTGGATCAGCCACCGATGGGAAAGTACAGCCTAGCCATTCATTCCATTTAAACACTTGTTCAAATAAACCCAAGCTATCTCGACCGTTATTTTTAGCTTCATTTTCTGCTTCCCCAGAAGCCTCCGCCGCTTGATACAGGGGGAATTTAGCGACATTAATGCTGACTCCTCCTGATAAAGTAATATCAGGATTGTACCCCGTATAAGCTCGGAAAGATTGGTAAATATCAAAGGCAAATTCTACGACTTCATTCCAAGTACCACTCACAAACAAATCATCACCGCCGGCATAAATAAAAAGTAGATTTTGACGAGAATCATCAGACAATATTTTAGCTTCTTCAGGTAAATTATCATGTCTATCCTTTGCCAAACTGTTCAAGTAAACTTTAAAGAAATAACTCATTTGACGGGAGAGTCCGGCAAGTTGGGGTAAAGTCTGATTTGGCCCTAAACCTTTGGCAAATATCTTGCCTAAATTGTCTACATCCATTCGCAAAGAGGCCACTCTTTTAATACCCTTGGCTTTTTCGGCCATTTCCCGAGCATTCATAAATTGGGGTTGAATATTCTCATTGCTAGATTCTGGAATGATGAGCTTTCCATAATGTGCCAGGAGTAGGGGGACCGCGTTGCCAGTGCGGTAGTGTTCAAGGGTCCAGTCGTTAACTAAAAATAAGGTAGATTCCTTATCAGCTATAGCGTTGGCAGTTTTCCATTCGGGGAATAAGTAATAAAAGGTTCCGCCAATGTTCAATGGGTCTTTATCTTCTTTTATTGTGGAATGTTGGGAACGGGCGATCGCCTTAAGTTTAAATAGCTCTGCACCCAACTCAAACATCGCTCGACACATCCCACAGGCCAAACAAGAATCTTTTTCATGTTCATTTAACAGTTTAAGGCTCGCAAGAGGAAGATCATCTCGATGGCAGACGCCACAAGGTTCGTAAGCAGATTTCGGTTTAAGCACTTCCGAAATTTGATTCTGAAACTTCCGAGACTTTTGTCCGGCCAATTGTTTAGTCGCCATTTCCCATACTTTGGCAAAGTTTTGTTCCCATACTTTGGCAAAGTTTTGGGTTCCCACTGCCTTGGTGGCAAATGGCAAGGAATCCAGGGCTAAAAAGATTTTGCCTTGAAATGTTTTTCGGAACCATTCATTAAAGCGATCGCGGACTTGGGCAATCGTGTTTTCAACTGTTTTCCGCTCATCCCCAGGCGCGAGTAAATACAAGTTACCACCACCGGAATAAATCACATTAGTCCTAGGCAGATCCAATGCTGACAACAGTTGCTCTACCACCTCTTGAGTCACCAGTTCCAGATAAAAACTGCGAGCGCGCAGGGATTTTAAGGCTCCATCGGAAGAAATGGTGTAGATAAATTTTTGAATCCCCGATAAATCGCCAGCAATCAACGTTAAACATTTAGCATCCGGTTGGTTCGCCAGTGCCGCCGCCACCGCTGCGGTAGTTCGGGTCAAATCGAGTAACGAAACATTATCTTGCGCTCCAAAACTAATATAGGAGCCAAATTTTTCTAAAATCAGCATCAATAACGAGAGATTGTTCCACTCGTCTGGCTGTAAACTGGCGATCGCCTGTTGAATAGGAGGTTTAATTTTGTCTAAGTCATCAGCACTAGGCTGCGGATAGGGAATAGGGGGATAACTTTCGTCATCTTCCATATCTTCTATGTAGCAAACCGGCCAGTAGTGGTTTTTTTTGCCTTGACCGTTGGACAAATTAACCGCATCAAACAGCAAGCGCAAAGGCTTAACCTGTTTGTCTAGGTTGGACCGACTATCCTTGGGCCATTTTAAAAGAACTTTTGCTTGGGTAACAGCCTTAGAATCAGCGGTTGCGGTTGGTATTGACGGAGAAGCACCGGCCCAGCGTCCTAATACTAAAACGGCTTCTTGGGCAATGGATAACGCTTGTGCATGAGAAAGCGAGGTCATAATTACTCTATATTAGGGAACATCAGTCAACAAAAATCATAGAGAAAACTCTCTAACACCTATAGGGAAGAACCCAGCAATGCCTTAACCCGTTCCATCAACACCTCCGGAACTGCTGTGGCCCCACCCCGTAGCCAGGGTCCGCAGGTGATTTCTAAATAAGGTTGCTCTTGGTGGATGGTTTGGCATGGTTTTAAACGGCTGTGAATCACGGCAACCGGAATTAAATTTCCCCGATCGCGACAAAATTCGTGCCACGGTTCCACTTCCTCGGGTTTGGAACTAATAATTAAATAATGTGTACAGGCTTCTAATATCGGCTGCTTCTCTGGTTGTACCATACCTCCGACATCCACAATTGTTAAATTTTTCTTACGTCTGAGTTCCAGAATAGCTTGAGCATGATACGGGAAAAACTCCGGAGTTAATCCCCCCTTATTCGCCGCTTTAAATATCTCCGGGTCAGCATCTTGGGCCAGTTCTAACACATAATTCCCTTCTCCATCCCAGTTGGCGCGTTGCAGATAAATATTAGGGTCACTTTCGATTAGGGATTGAAACAAAGCATGAGATAAAACACTTTTACCACTGTCCGGTGGTCCAACAATTAGTAAGGCTGGATGTAACCCATCCCCCCGTTCTTCTAAAGGAATCACTTGACCGATTTTGACCGTTTTAGAATGAGTGGCAACCACCACGGCACCGAGTCTGGGGTCATTACAGGCAACCCAGGCGGTGGGGTGGAGTTCGTGGATTAAGTAGCCATAAAGCCAGAT
>CAYUEH010000357.1:0-6002 GCA_964442465.1 uncultured Laspinema sp.
TAACGGTAGATGCAGGTTCCGGGAGGGGGAATCGGAAACATAATCCAGACCCTTCAATATTGACCAGTTTCTCGCGGTATTGTTCTGAATTAGTGTTAGTAGGTGCGGTTAGATTCCCGGCAATATAATAATCGATATTGCGGATGCCGGTGGTCACCGGGGAGGCAATGGAGGTGACTTGAACTCGGGCGATTCGGTGTTGGGCGAGGGCGGTTAAGGGTTTATTGAGTTCGGTAATATTGGTGCCGATGAACAGAATATCTAAGTCTTCATTGCGGAGGGTTTGGACTTGTTCGGAGAGTTTTTCTGGTAGTTTCACCAGGCGATCGGCCCGACTCTGACAATACCATTCCAGTTGGCCGCCATTGACCCAAGAGGCATAGAGAACAATCTCAAACCGCTGGCGATCCAGATGCTCAAAAACTGGCAAGGTTGCCAAAGTTTCCGTTGCTGGATTGAAATGGTCTCTCAAAATACCCAGGCGAATTTTGGGGCGATTTGCCGAACGGGGAGGGAAGACATAATCGACTTCAAATCCCCGATTCTTGAGGGCAAATTCAATAATTTCTGCTCGCTGGCTGTAGACAGATTTGAGGTTGGCACGGGTGAAATACAGAGGCGCAAAGTTGGCATTTCCCTGGGTGAAAAACTCAGCGACACTTTGCCAGAGGGGTGAATCGGGATTGCTGAATATTTTTTGATGGACATATTCTATCCAACCTTGGAAATAGCGATAGTATTGTTCGACTTCTCCGGGTTCGTGGAACAGGGTAGGACTGGCAAACATAAATTTGAGATAATCCTGGGCGAACCATTTGGGAATCGGTGCATTGGTGTAGGGAATCTGGAGTTGATGAGGATAGCAATAGAGGTTAGCAGCAATCAAGGATTGCAGCGCATTGGGTGCATCAAATCCCCAGACAATTCCTGCGGAAAGTTGGCGAATGAGTGCTTGTTCGGTGGGTGTGGGGGCTTGATGTTTGATGCCACTTTCTAGCAGGGCTTTATGGGCGTTGCCAAGTTCACCTAGATAGGCAGATTGTAATTGTTCTGGGGGGGTATTTAACCATTGCTGGGCCAGTTGTTGGCGGGTTTGCTGGAGGGTGTTGAGCGGGTTGGAAGGGGAGGGAATTGCAGGTTTTTGGGGGGGGATAGATCCGAGGCGATCGCGCAGTTGTTGAGCTTCCGAAAAATCCGGGGCGTTCTGCAAAACGGTGGTTAAGGCTTGTTGGGCTAAAGGAATATTATTGACTTGAGCAGCGGATTGTGCAATGTACCAAAAAATGCGCCAATGGTTACATCCGAGGGCAGTCGCCTTTTGAAATTCGCCGATGGCTTCCGCGTGTTGTTGCTGTTGTTGCAGAATCAATCCGGACCAAAATCTTAAATATCCATCATCGGGGTAGGCATCTTTGTAATGTAAAATCCCTCCCGAACCATAACTAGCCAATAAGATAGAAGATGCGGAAATTTGGCGATCGCTTGCCCATAATTCCTCTAAGTTTTGTCCCCTCATGCTGGTTGCAAATTGTGGGGCGGTATTCCCCAAGGATTCAATAAATAAATCCGCGCCGGAAAGGGGTTGAATCGCTCCCATGATATCCCGGAAAGAAACAGTCTGTTGCAGCAGATTAGCGGTTCTATCAACGCCCCATTCTCGCTCTTGTTTCGGTCTCTGCATCAGGGTTTCATAAATCTGATTGAGTTGTTTTGCCGCAATTTCTGCGCCAAAAATTTGGGAGGCATATTCTTTAGCATTTCGCCCTAATCGGACCCGTTCTTCGGGATGGTGATAGAGATATTCGATCGCCTGTTTGTACTCTAATTCACTGCGAACGATTAATCCCGTATAGTTATCCACCACCAGTTGTTTGACTCCTCCATAAGGAAAAACAACCGGCGGCACTCCGGCATACATCACTTCTTGTAAGTTTAATTCGGCAGCCGCATAAGTATCTTCGCAAAGGGGATATCCATAAACATCTAGGGTTTCAATGACGGATTTGATATCTTCCACATAATCGCGAACCTCAAAGCGATCGCCGACACCGAGTTGTTGTGCTTGCTGTTGTAAGTATTGTCCCATCCCCGGACCACAGATAATAAACCGGATATTGGGAATGGCGATCGCTGCGCTCATTGGGACATAATTCCGATGCAGTTTAGAAAAATGCACCGTCCCAATGTAACCGACATTAAACGTGCTATGAGGTTGTGGTTGCAAATTTGACAAGCGATCAAAATCCGCTGCACCATAAACCATGCCGGTTTTTTGCAACTTCACTTCAGGAGCCAAACTCTGAAAGACTGAATTTTCATAAGTGTACGGACTACAAGCAATCGCAAAATCTGCATAATCAATTAAGGATTTTGTCACCACTTGCGGCGGTTTATCCCCAGCAATATGAAACCAGATGACTAACCGGATTGGCGGTAGTTTCAACTGCAAAAACTCATACAGTTCTGGAACATTCCAAAAATGTACCTGCACAATATCAGCCCTTTGAATTTCCGCTACTAATTGAGCTTGTTCCGGAGCATTAATCACCGAAATTCCAGCCCCTTGAGCGAGTTCGAATGCCCGCGTATCCAGAGGCAGTAGCGAAATGACTTGATGCTGAATCTGACTCTGTTGTGAAGAGTATTTTGCTGTCGCAATTAAAGAACGTGCCGCGCCGCCTAAAGACAGTTGTTGAATAATATGAAGAATTTTAGTCATGAGTTTTTTTACTGTGCAGGTTTGCGATAGGCTCGAATCGTTGAATAGACCCCGGGAATAATCGGTAAATGGGCTTGAGTTTGCGTCGGGTCGGTGGGATAGAGTAAGGGAATATCCAGAACTTCACACCCATAAGTATTTTCCATCAACTCCTGACAGGCTTGGCGAATCCCCGGTTCCTGATTCCCATGATGGAAGAAAATCGCGTCTCGATTGTGCTCATTCAGGACGGGTAGATAATCATGGAACATCATAATCCCCCCAGGTGCTAACAGGGGAAAATAATTGAGAATATCTTGCTTGACTCCGGGATAACTATGATCTCCATCGACAAAAATAAACCCGGGTTGATTCCCATCCTTTTCCCAGATTGAAGGGAATTTTATCGCAGCTTGATGGGAAAATAACCGCCAATGACTGACCTCGGACTGCACCTGTTTTAACACTTGATAAAATTGCGGTTGTCCCCCGGGTTCTACGGCAAATCCATCCATCGCCCAATTCATCCGTTTTAAGGTTTTCCAGGTTAAAAATAACGAAGCCCCTGCATAAGAGCCAATTTCTATAAATCGCAGGGGGTTGGATGTTTTGGGGACGAGATGACGCAGGGTATAGTAAAGTTGAAATCTTTCATTCGCTGACATTTGACTTTCAATCCCATAAGCGATGGGATCATCTTGGGCAAATTCCGAAATTATTTGCGGGTTTAATTTCGGATTAACGGGGAATTTATCCGGTTTGATAAACCAGACTCCCGTGTTGTCAATGGGTTTAATTTCAAAGGTTATCTGACGCTGGGTTTCAAATTCATGAACAGCTTGGCGACATCCGTCCCAGTAACCATAGTCATCAACTTGAATCACCCCGTCATTCACCACTCGGTCATATAAGTTGTGTAAAATAGTTTGGGTTGATTCATACCAATCTCCATCGATATGCAATAGGGCAATCATCCCAATCGGATTTTGCATTTTCGGTAAGGTGTCTTGGAAATAACCTTTGATCAGTTTGACCCCGTTGATCACACCGAGTTGAGTACAAATTTCTTGAACACTGGTTTCCGGCGCGGCACAGGTGCCTGTTCCCCACCCGGTTGCTTCGGCGGGAATACCCTGATGTTTGTCCTCTGCGGTGGGGGTTGGCATTCCTTCAAAGGAATCACAGGCGTATAACCAGCGGGGTTGTTTGCTGTAGCGTTTAATGACAGCAGCCATTAATGCAGTTGACCCGCCACCGGCGACGCCACATTCGACAATATTACCGGGAATATTTTGTAAACAGAGGGTTTTGGTAAGGGAAAAGAGGGAATAGAGGCGGAGTTCGCTTAACATGGTGTAGGGGCGAACGATCCGGAGTAGTTCCTGAAATTCCGGGTCATCAATGGGGGTAGAATTGTGAGGGGAGAGTTGGGATAAAAGGCGATCGCGCAGGGTTTGGGCTGCGGTATTGTTTGGGAAATATCGCAATTCTTCGTTTAAGGCTTCTTTGGCTCCCTCCAGTTGATTGAGCTTGATAAAGCAAATGGCTCGCAGGTAATCTAAACCTGGAGTCGGTTGCCGCAATGATTTGGCTTTGGCTAATTCATGAAAAGCAGCTTGAATTTGGTTATTTTCTAAATTAATTTGGGCGGATTTAATTAACTCTAAAACCGAGTTTTTAGGCTGAATTTCTGTCAGTAATTGCCGCGCTTTGGGATGGGAGGGAAGGGCAGATAAGAGGTGATTGAGGGTGGAAATAGCCTCAGACTGCCGGTCCAGTCTAGCGAGAGCAACGGCTTTTCCATACTGTAACCCCGGGAGATCCGGTGAAGTGGCGATCGCCTGTTCCCAGAGTCTTAAAGCCTCTTGATTGTTGTTGGCGTTGAGTTGTGCTAAGGCGTTCTGAATTAAACTCTCTCCATCCACCACTGGATGAATAGACCCTTGGGCATGACTCAATTCCTGAGTCTGTTCTCGTCCAGGATTTACGCATATTTTTCGCTCACCCCCTAAATGTAGGGGCGATTCGCGAATCGCCTCTACAGATGATTTAGCATTCATGTGTAAGTCCTGTAGTCTTTTCCTAGCGATAAATCCTCCCTCTCTGGACGCGGTTGTTTCAAGTTGCTGTTTCCAGTTGTTAAGCGCCTCCCAGTCTAACCGAATTTCGGTTGTCCAGTTTTGATGAATTAAGGCTTCTAAATGAGTCTCAAGATTCGGGCGATTGATAATTGGCAAATTAAAATCCCGGCCCATTTCCACTGCCCGGTTATCAATGCCAACAATAATCGATCGCCGCTGGTGTTGTAAGGCTCGAATTCCAGCATGGAGGCGATTCCCCACATAATCCAAGGCTTGATTAGCGCTTAAAACTTCATCAAGAGCTTCTAAGGTTGGTGCGATGAAAACCAGGCGACTGCCCCCAATTTTTTGGGCATACTCATAGTCTCCATACATTTGGGGCCAAAAATAAATTGTAGAATAATTCTTAGCTAAAATTTCAAATAAAATTCGGTCAAAATGTGGATTTTGGTTATATTCGGTAAAGGTCAAAAGTACCTGGTCTGCTTTTTGAGTGGGAATACCCGCACAATGGTCTGGCGTTAACCACCATAGGGTTGGACAGCCGGTATTGATGACATTAAATCCTAGGGAACGCAATTTTTGAGCGGTGTAATCATCGCGAACTGAATGAGCCGCTTGTTGATGCAGGACGGAATTGAGCAGAGACCGGGTATAATCATTGATGTCTTGGGTTTGATATTGCCACCAGCCCAGTCCCATTAAAATAACTTGATTTTGCCAAAAATTTTCTTGAGGTTTGATACACCATTGACTGGTCGCTTCCATGTTAGAACTGAGGAGATTCGTGCCAGCCAGAAAGACATAATCGGCCTCGTTAATTTTAGGGCGTCCCGCTTGAATATATTCGAGGGCGGGAACTCGATAAAAGAAATCTTGAGGGAAAATTTCTTGGAGGCCCCGTTCGACGGCTTCTACAATAATTTTATTTCCTAAATTAGTATTGTTCGTCCAAGTATCTAAAATGACAATTCGTTTCATGTTACGGGTGACTGTAAAACTCCGGGATAAAAAATCTTTAATGGCTCGATCCCCTGCTGATGACTGAGATCTATGGAGGGATTTAAACCCAAAATATCAGGGCAGTTGATTGACTGCCCCTACTTTCAATCCAAGTGATGGGTAAGTCCGGCCCCTGTCCTCAAAACCAGTGACTCAGGGTGAGGATGCCCTTAACCCACCTGTTCTAAATACAGATTGAGGTCCTCGATTAACCGGGTGAG
>CAYUEH010000358.1:0-5998 GCA_964442465.1 uncultured Laspinema sp.
ACGACTGCCTGAGCTATCGCAGTTACAGACCGGGCAGATTGAGCCCACCTGTTAATTCTTCCATCCGTTCGCGCATGGTTGCGGTGGATTTATTATATGCATCGGTCATCGCAACGGCCACCAGTTCGGAAACCACTTCGGCTCCTTCACCGAGAGCATCGGGGGAAATTTCGACCCGACGGGGTTCTTGGTTGCCGCTTAAAACGACTTTAACCAAACCGCCACCGGCTTCTCCGATGACTTCAAGTTCATCTAATTCTTCTTGAAGCTTTTTAGCTCCTTCTTGTACTTGTTGAGCTTTTTTGAAGGCTTCAGTCAGCTCTTTCATTTTGCCGAGACCGAAGCCAAATCCTCCCTGTCCTTTTCCTGCCATAACGGGTTAACTCTGTATGGGTTCAAATCGATATTGGCATGATTGAGCGGCGCGATCGCTGCTGTGGATTCTTGGTTCTTCAAGGGGACTGACCCTAAAATAGTCTCCTAAAATAGGAAACTTTTAGGAGACAAGTGCCGCTTTCTCCAAGCGTTTTGCCCTCGATGTAAGAGCCAGTTCCGGTGTGCCTCACCGTACTGTCGAGTGCTGAAGTTCTGGCGCTTTAACGGCAGAATCAGACTCTCTTGGGCATTACCCTTAGCAATACTACCACGCGATAATTGCAGTATGCCATTGACCCAGCTAGGGGGATCACCGGGTTGGACGGGGAACTGATGGGGTGCGATCGCCTCTGAATCCGTGAGGTTACAGGGCTTGAAACTCGCCAATCGTGCGAACTTCTGGTTCTAAAAGGACAGCCCACTGTTCCTCGACTCGCGATTGAACATATCGAATCAACTGGAAAATATCGCTGGCTTTTGCGCCGCCACAATTCACAATAAAGTTGGCATGACGTTCAGCCACCTGAGCATTGCCAATCTGATATCCTTTCAGTCCGGTTTGCTCAATTAACCAGCCCGCCCCTGGGGAGCCGTCAGGATTGCGGAAGACACTGCCACAACTGGGCAGGTGATAGGGTTGGGTCGATTTGCGATGTTCGAGTTGTTCAGAGGTAGTGGCTTGAACGCGAGCGGGGTCTGCTCCGGGTTTGAGTTGAAAAGTGGCTTCTGTAACTAAGCGATCGCCCCCTTGAAGGACAGAGGTACGATAGCTATACCCCAACTCTTCCGGGCTCAGGATGGAGATGCTTCCCTGGCGGGACACCACCTGAGTCTTGACTAAAATCTCAGCGGCACAACTTCCGTGAGCACCGGCATTCATCACGACGGCTCCCCCGACGGTGCCGGGAATCCCGACAGCCCATTCCAGTCCTTCCCATCCCAATTGAGCCGCTTGCCAAGCTAAACGAGGCAGGGACTGACCTGCGGCAACGGTGACTTGCCCGGTTTCGGGATTAAAACGGCTATAGCGCAGATGGCGTGTAGAAATCGCCAACCCGGGAATGCCGCGATCGCTAACCAACAGATTAGAACCCGCACCCAAGAAGGTGACGGGTAATCCTTCAGCCCTAGCCCATTCTAAACAGGCTTGGAACTCTTCTATTTGTTTAGGCGCAACGTACCATTCAGCAGGACCCCCAACTCGAAAGGAGGTAAAGGTTGATAAGGAAACATTAGATTTAATCTGACAATGGGTTCCAGCTAAATAAAGAGATTGGGATCGCTCTCGATCCCCACTCACTGGAGTCAGATGTGGATTCTTGGCAGGTTGCTTGGCCACGGAGGGGCTGAAGATGCGTACAGTATCGGAGGAAAGAGTCATGATAATCCAGGTGCTTAAATCCCTATAGACCACTGTTTGTCAAAGTCAATCATGAGCGGGTATTTCGAGGAGCGATCGCCCTCCGGTTCCCTAGAAACTAACTGGAGATCAGGCTCGATGGCGTGCTTCTGCCAGAGCGGTTTGCTCAATCTGTTGATGAAATGCCATGACTTCCGGAATGATCTGATTCAAATTACCAGCCCCCAGAAATATGGCGAGGTCACCCGGGAGCAAAGCTTCGCCGAGAAACTCGCTCACGTCAGACATAGAAGGACTGTAATGCACCCGAGGATGATGAGCGGCGATTTCGTCGGCGACTTGTTGTCCGCTCAATTGAAATTCATTGGCTTCCCCAGCACTGTAAATGTCGGTCACCAAGACTAAATCAGCATCGCTAAATGATTCAGCAAACTCGGCTAAAAATGCCCGAGTGCGGCTGTACCGATGGGGTTGAAATACGGCGACAACGCGACTGGCATTAGAACGCAATCCTTTGGTTTGCAGACTCGCGGCATGGAGGGTGGCCCGAATTTCACTGGGGTGATGGGCGTAGTCATCTACAAATTGGATGTCATTGTAGGTGCCTCGGGTCTCAAACCGGCGGCAAGCGCCCTCAAATGTAGCAATTTCCCGGGCAATAGTTGCGAAGTCTAAACCGACCAAGCGTCCCACGGCAACCACGGCTAGAGCGTTACTCAGGTTATGGGCACCGAGGAGGGAAATGGACAGTTGGCCGAGTATTTGACCTTTCTCCCAAACCCGGGCGGTGGTGCCATCGGCTCTATAGGCGATACAGTCTACGGTGTAATCGGCACCGTTCGCGAGGTTGAGGCTGTAGGAGATGCTGGGTTGAAGGCGATCGCGCACGGTTTCACAATCAATGCATCCGACTAAATCGGTGCAGCGCTCTTTAAAGGTGTCAAAAATCTCGATGACTTGATCCAAGCTCTGGTAGTGGTCCGGATGGTCCAGTTCGATGTTGGTCACCACCCCAATTTTGGCCGAGAGTTTGGCGAGGGACCCATCGGATTCGTCCGCTTCTGCCACTAGATAGGGTCCTTCTCCCAGACGAGCGTTGCCTTCCCAGGCTTTGACTTCTCCCCCGACCACAATCGTGGGGTCCAAACCGGCCTTTAACAGCACATAAGCCAGCATTGAACTCGTTGTGGTCTTCCCGTGGGTTCCGGCGACGGCAATGCTTTGATATTCGGATATTAAAGCCGCCAGTAAGTCGGAGCGGTGAAAGATCGGACAGCCGAGGTCTAAGGCGGCTTGATATTCGCTATTGGCTCCATCGATCGCCGTTGAGCAAATCACTTGCGGCAAATCAACTCGGGACGGGATGCCGTTGGCGGCTAATCTTACTGGTTTCGGTGCGATCGCCGGTAAACCGCCAGACCCCTCCCCGTTTGCTGAACTCAAAACTGCCGCTTCATCGGTTGAGGCGCTCTTTTGTCGGTAAAAATCCAGGTTGCTGGCATCTTGACGCCAAAAAATTTGCGCTCCATTTTCTTGTAAGCGCTGAGTGATATGGCTCGACCGAATGTCGGATCCAAATACCGGGACCTGCCGCTTTGCTAAAATGTAGGCCAGCGCTGACATTCCGATTCCACCGATGCCGATGAAATGAAAGGGTTTGCCACTTAGATCGATAGAATTGTGCATTGTAAGCTCCTTACACACCACACCACGCCAATAACACGCGATATCATATCAAGAATTGTTTTTGTACGATACAGTCATAACAGAAATTGAGCGATCTCCCTGAAGAAGCATTTTTCGATTCTAGTGTCGAATACACCTCATCCGTAGTCTTTTCCCGAGATTTTTCTAGGGTGAAACGTTTTGGGTGTGTTTACCATAACCGATGGTCAAGACAAACGGAAAATAACTCGTCCCCCAAACAAGCAGCCTGTAAATCTCACTTAAGTTAGGTAGAAGTAAGCTCCTGAAACGTAGCAGAACAAAGGGGAAAGCACTCTTTCCATCGCACAAGTGCCTCCATCGGTAGCTAGGGGATTTCCGGAAAAAATCCCACTAAACAGCAGGAATAGGAAATCAGAGCGGGTTATTATTGCTATGATTGATGACCGTCGGACCCTCTAATCCAACCGAAAATGACCGCGCTGTTTGAATAAATAATGTCAAACCAAGTTTACGGGAAAGAATGCAGCCTGAGCCGATCAAAAAAAGAGCGATTTTGGGCGGAACCTTTGACCCGATTCATTGGGGACATTTGGGAATCGCTTACGCCGCCTTAGAGCAGGCGGGATTAAACCAGATTATATGGGTTAGCGATCGCCACAAGCGCGATCCCCGTCAGCAATCGCGAGTAGCGTTTGACCATCGCCAGGAAATGGTGCGGTTAGCGATCGCCCCAGAACCCGCCTTTGGCCTCGGTCCTCCCCCCCCAGAAGACCCCAAAGCTGGGTATGCGATCGTCACCGGACAAACCCTCCAACAGCGCTACCCAGATAGCCAATGGTATTGGATTATCGGAGCCGACGCCTTTTCTACCCTGCCGAAATGGTATCGTGCTGCTGAACTGGTTGAGGCTTTTGAGTGGTTGGTTGCACCGCGATCGGTCTCCCCACCCCCGGTCAATTACCCCGAAGAAACTCCCTTATTCATGGAAATCTCCCCCCTAAACCTTCCGGAAGGACAGCCTAAATTTAACTCCACTCTAGGTACTTTTCCCACGAACCCCCGGGAAAACACCGCGCTGATCAAAACTCAGGAGATCTGCCAACAAGTCGAGAGTGCCTTCAAAACCAGACAGATTCACCTCCGCTGGCAAATTCTCCAAACCAACCCCCTGGCAATGGCTTCCACCTTACTCCGTCGTCATTGGTGCGACTGCCCCAAAATCCGGACCTGGGTTCCCGAACCCGTCCAAATTTATATTCAAACTCACCACCTTTATCAGAACCCACAGTACCCGCTACCACCGCACTCTAGCTCGATCCCCGGACTTTAAAAAATCTGATCGAAATTGACACCTGTTGCGATATGATTGGGTTCATTACGTTAGGCAGTTTTACATTAAAGAAAGGGGCAAGACGCAGTGATTAGAGTAGCGATTAACGGTTTTGGACGTATCGGACGCAACTTCCTGCGCTGCTGGTTAACCAGATCCAACAGCCAACTCGAACTGGTCGGTGTAAACGATACCTCCGACCCAAGCACCAACGCCCATCTACTCAAATATGATTCCATGTTGGGAACGTTGGATGCTGACATTAGTGCCGATGAAAACTCCATCACCGTCAACGGCAAGACCATTAAATGTGTCTCCGATCGCAATCCCTTAAACTTGCCCTGGGCTGCTTGGGGAGTTGATTTGGTTATTGAATCCACCGGGGTCTTCGTAACCGAAGAAGGTGCCTCAAAGCATATTCAAGCAGGTGCAAAAAAGGTGTTGATTACTGCTCCTGGAAAAGGCAGCAAAGTTGGCACTTTTGTCATGGGAGTTAACCATGAACAGTACGACCCCAACGAGTACAACATCATCAGTAATGCCAGTTGTACAACGAATTGTTTGGCTCCCATCGTTAAGGTCATCAATGACAACTTTGGCATCATCAAAGGCATGATGACCACAACCCACAGCTACACTGGCGACCAACGGTTGCTGGATGCCAGCCACCGGGATGTGCGTCGTGCTCGTGCTGCTGCACTGAATATCGTCCCGACTTCCACGGGTGCAGCTAAAGCGGTGGCTTTAGTCATTCCAGAGATGGCCGGTAAGTTGAACGGGATCGCGATGCGGGTGCCAACACCGAACGTTTCGGTCGTAGATTTTGTGGCTCAAGTAGAAAAAAATACCTTTGCCGAACAAGTCAATGAAGTCTTAGAAGCAGCCGCTAAAGGTTCGATGAAAGGCATTTTGGAATACAGTGATGAACCTTTAGTTTCCTCTGACTATAAAGGTCATGATGCATCGTCTATTGTCGATGCCAGCTTGACGATGGTCATGGATGGAAACATGGTGAAAGTCATCGGCTGGTACGATAATGAGTGGGGTTACAGTCAGCGTGTGGTTGACTTAGCCGAACTCGTCGCTCAAAAATGGTAAGCATAGAAATAAGCAGGCAATGAGTTTTGATTTCGGACGGATTTGTTCACGATTCAAAACTCATCACCTTTAGCTTAAAAATGCTGAAAACTCAAACTTTGAGTGATCACTTCGTCAGCATAAGCACCAGTGGAGTCAGTTAGACAAACCCTGGTGCTTTTTGTTAG
>CAYUEH010000359.1:0-5975 GCA_964442465.1 uncultured Laspinema sp.
AATGTAGAGGCGATTCGAGAATCGCCTCTACATTCTTTAGGGTAGAGGGTCAAAAAAACACTTCATTCTCTTAAGTTCAACGTCCCGACTTCAGTCGTTCTCTTACAAAATACCCGGTTGATCCCCCCAACCCCCCTTAAGAAGGGGGGCTTTTTAGAATGTTGCCAGATGTCTAGTCGTTCTCTTCGTTCAACGTCCCAACTTCAGTCGTTTCCGGCACAAGAATCCCGCAAATTGCAAACTATCAAACCCGATAATCATGATTCATCGAGTACAAACAGCTAACCGTTGAGGACCGATCGCCTGAAAGTAGTCTGGAGTTAATCCCCAAACTTTGCATTCAAAACTGGCATTAACGCGCTTGCCACTTTTTCGGACGATCGCCCAGTTACAATGGGGTAAAACTTGGGCTAAAAAGGCTTCCGCACTCTGGAGAGAGGGGAATCCAAAATAGTCCACCCAGGGTTGTCCGTCCGCGAGTAAAGATACCTGGCGATCGCCTCTTTCAACCGTTTCCCAGTGGGCTGTTTTAGGACAGGACTGTAACAGATTGTGCCAAGCCTCTAAAACTTGCATGAGTTCGTCTTTTTTGAGACTTCTCCAAGATTGGGGATGTCCCAAAATTTTTCCAATCACTCCCGGAGAAAATACGATACCTTTTTGACGGCGATGAATGACTGCTATCTCGTGGATCAACTGTTCTTTGCTCAGAGTGATAGCCATAATATTTCAGGGGTGGAGTTCATCTTATCCCTGTCCTTATTTTAGCATAAAACTCCTGTAAATTACCGCCCTATTTCTTGGAAAACCTTAGCGTTTGAGATAAATAGATGCCCCTTGATTTTCATCATCCGTCCCGAGAATTTTGCCTCCGGAAAGGCCCGGTAAAAATTCTAAGGCTTCTATTTTATGACCATTAACGCGATAGAGAGGAGCCAAAGAAGAAGCGGGACGAAATTCAATCTGGTCGCCGTTCATTGAGAACAGGCCAGCGGCATAAACTGCGGAATCAAAAGGTCCATCATCTCCGGGGTCGCGAGTGGAACTAATATAGAGAATTCCAGCATTATTAACTTTTATGTCACTGATATGACGAACATCTTCTTCGGGCCAAGGAACGGTCATCACAGCCGATCCTTGACCCGAAATTTGATACTCGTTCCAATCAAACCAGCCCCAATAGATCACCCCGGGATTATCGGGACCCCCTCGATGACCCCAAACGGCTAGTAATTGACCGTCAATGGGGTGTAAATCAAAGCCTTCTAAATTAGTATTTTCCGGTAAATCGGGAAGAGAAAAGATGTGGATCAGTTGAATCGTCCCGGTGGAATCGAGGGTGAAATGATAGACTCGACCGAAACTGGTGACGGCCATAAAAGCGGAGTCCTCACTGTCAGGAACCCGGGCGATCGCCTCTAAATCAATCGGCCATTCTGCACCATCAGGCCATTGGAGGGGTAAATAATCTAAAGAATCTTGTCCCTGAACCGTTAAAATAGCCATACGACCGTCTCCCTCTTGTTTATTGTCATGGACGATCACAAAACAAGTGCTTGGGGGACATCCCATCTCATCCAGAGAGTTTTCAACTAGGGCGATGCCACTAATGCCAAAAAGAATGCCCGTTTTAACGGGACGCCACTGTGTCGAGGTGGACAGCAGTGCGATTAAAAAAACTAGAACTGTGGTGGCAGCAGCGAGGAAGAAGGGTGGAACTTTACGCATTTGAAACCTCTCCAACGATAGTATCTCCCGTGACGGGTGGTTAGGATGAAGGCGATCGCCGATGGCAACCGAGGAAAATCCCAGAATGGGGTCTCTCCCCGGTGGGATGAACAACCCGGGATAGTGGCATCAGGCGGGGAAATTGACCGCATCAGGGGATTGAGCTTTGAGGGACTAGACTCTATAAACAGACCGAGAGTTCTGATTGGACAACCCAGAACATGACAGCCCGAGGGCAGAAAGGTACCTCCGGAGTAATACAATATCACTAGAGAATGAAGAGATTAGACCTCAATTTTTGTCAGCCTTCCCCAACAACCCAAGATCAGTCAAGATAAACCATGCCATTGAGGAAGACACTGCGCCGAATTATTAAATGCCTTTAATTTATGCTTGAAAGTACCGCCTTTTCTGTACAGTTAGCCATTGACCGCCATCCGTTAACCGTCACGCCAGATACTCCTGTTAGCGTGGCGATCGTGCTGATGAGCCAGGTAAAATCGAGTTGCGCGATCGTGGTAGAAGCCGATAAAATTCTGGGGATATTTACGGAACGGGATGTGGTGAAATTGACGGCGCACAGTGGCGATCTTGAAATCGACTCATTCACCAAAGCGTTTAGTAAACAACCGATTTCTGCATTAATGACCCCTAGGCCGTTTATCTTAAAGGAGGAGCATCTTCCGAATCTCGTCACCCTGTTGGATTTGTTGCGTCAGAAACAGATTCGCCATTTGCCCATCGTGGATCCGGATGAGAAATTACTAGGGACGATTACCTACCAGAGCATTCGGGAAATTATCCAACCGGCAGATTGGATGCGCTTGAGACGAGTGGGGGAAGTGATGAACCCGAACGTGATTACGGCATCCCCATCGGCATCGGTGTTGGAATTAGCCACCTTAATGAGCATCCATCGAGTCAGTTGCGTGGCGATCGCCCAGAATCGCCCCAGGGATGACGCCCGGGAGACCCCAGAACTGCAACCGATGCCGGTCCCCATCGGCATTGTCACCGAACGGGATATCCTTCAGCTACAGGCATTAGAACTCAATCTGAGAAAACTCACCGCTGCCGAAGTCATGAGTTCGCCCCTGCTGCTGGTGCAACCGACGGATTGCCTGTGGACAGCGCATCAGTTAATGCGGGAGTATCGAGTCCGACGATTGGTCGTTGCCGATCAGGGGGATTCGTTACAGGGAATCATCACCCAAACCAGTTTACTCCAAGGATTTACACCGATTGAGATGGATGCGGCGATCGCCGCCTTGCAAGGGTTAGTCGAAGAACGGACCACCGAACTGCAACAGGCGAATGAGCAATTGCGACGGGAAATTTTAGAACGCCAACATACCGAAGCGGCCCTGCGCCTGTCTCAAGGGCGTTTGGCGGGGATTCTGGATAGTGCCGACGATGCGATTATTTCCATTGACGAAACCCAACGGATTCAACTGTTTAACCAGGGGGCCGAAAAAATCTTTAGTTACAGTGCAGCAGAGGTGATGGGACAACCCCTCGATCTGCTGTTACCGGAAAATTTGCGTCTGAAGCATCGCCAGTATATTGAAATGTTCCGCTACACCCCGGAAGTATCTCGGACAATGGGGTCGCGATCGCAAGTCTTCGGACGCCGCAAAGATGGTAGCCAATTTCCCGCCGAAGCCTCTATTTCCAAGCTCGAAGTCGGTTCAGAACGACTGTTTACCGTCATTTTACGGGATATTACCAGCCGAGTCGAGGCTGAAGACGCCTTGCAATTGCAACTGGAACGGGAACGAGTCATGTCTGCCATGCGCGATCGCATTCGTTCTTCCCTCAATCTCCAAGAAATTCTCAACACCACCGTTGCCGAAGTTCGACAATTTTTAAATACCGATCGCGTGATTATTTATCGCTTTCACCCCGATTGGAGTGGCAAAGTTGTCGTCGAATCCTGTAGCAATGGAGTCCGAGAAATTCTCAACCTGATCATTCTCGACCCTTGCTTTGGGGAAAGTCAAGCCCAACTCTATCAAAAAGGGCGTCTCAAAGCCACTGCTGATATTTATTCCGCCCCCATTAGTCCCTGTCATCGCAATTTATTAGCCCAGTTTCAAGTTAAAGCCAATTTAGTCGTCCCAATTTTATTAAATGAAGACTTTAGCCACAATTCAGAAGAGGAATTATCAGAAAATTCCCCGGGAGAGAACAACCAATTATGGGGATTGTTGATTGCTCATCACTGCCAAGGTCCCAGGCAGTGGCAGAATTGGGAAACCGAGTTTCTCCAAGAATTAGCCACTCAAGTCGCGATCGCCATCCAACAATCCACCCTCTTTGAACAATTGCAAGCCGCTAATCAAGAATTACACCGCATTGCCTCTCTCGATGGCTTAACTCAAGTCGCCAACCGTCGTTGTTTTGATGAATTTCTCAATCATGAGTGGCGACGAGGGGGCGACACTCCCCTTTCCCTCATTTTGTGCGATATCGACTATTTCAAACCCTATAACGATACCTACGGACATCAAGCCGGTGACGAGTGCTTGCAACGAGTAGCCACAGCCTTGGGTCAATGTATCAACCCCAAACACGAACTGATCGCCCGCTATGGGGGAGAGGAATTTGCCGCAGTTTTGCCCAATACGCACCTCAAAAATGCCTTAGAACTCGCGGAACGAATTAGGAGACAAGTGGCTGGATTACAGATTCCCCATGCTCAATCTCAAGTCAGTGCTTACATCACCATGAGTTTAGGAGTAGCAACCCTCACTCCCTGTTCTGAAACCTCTCCTACTCAACTGATTGCCAATGCTGACGAAGCCCTCTATGTGGCTAAAGCGGGAGGACGCAATCGCGTCGTTTGCGCGTAATCAGGGATGTTCTTCCTCAAATCGCACCCCCCACTCGTGCATTGTCTCTAAAATTGGTCGCAGAGTCATCCCCAATTCAGTTAAAGAATACTCCACTTTCGGCGGAACCTGGGCATAAACCATCCGGTTAATAATCCCATCCCGTTCCAGTTCCCGCAGTTGCTGCGTCAGCATTTTTTGAGTAATTCCCGCCAAAGCCCGATGCAGTTCTCCAAACCGTTTCACCCCAGAAAATAGCTCTTGCAAAATCAACACTTTCCATCGTCCCCCAATAATCCCTAAGGTGGTTTCCACCGGACATCCCACTTGTTTTTTGCTCTCTGATTTGGCTTCCATTGTTACTTGGAGGGTACTAACCCACTTTAAAGTGCATACTTTACAAATCAACTTTACTTATTCTAAAGTAAGGAATAAGTAAAGCATCTGAATTCCATAAAACCTGTCGCGATCGCATTGGAGAAACCCATGTTAACCCTACGCAAAGCAGAAGAACGGGGACAAGGCAATTATGGCTGGCTCAAAACCTCCTATAGCTTTTCCTTTGCCAACTACTACGACCCTCAGTACATGGGATTTCGTGCCCTGCGGGTGATTAACCAGGACTGGGTGAGTGGTGGGGGCGGTTTTCCCACCCATTCTCACCGCGATATGGAAATCCTCACCTATATCCTAGAAGGCGCGCTAGAACATAAAGATAGCATGGGAAACAGTTCCGTGATTCTTCCGGGGGAAGTCCAACGGATGAGTGCCGGAACGGGAGTCGCTCATAGTGAGTTTAACCCTTCTCCAACCGAATCCGTGCATCTGCTGCAAATTTGGATGTTACCGGGCAAACAAGGACTCCCCCCCTCATATCAACAAAAACACTATTCCGAGGCCGAAAAACGCGGCCAATTGCGGCTAATCGGGTCCCCGGATGGGCGATCGGGGTCGGTGACGATCCATCAGGATGTGAATCTGTATGCCACTATCCTGCATCAGGGCGATCGCGTCTTGTATGACATTCCCCCCAACCGTCATGCTTGGATACAAGTCGCCCGGGGTACCCTGACCCTCAATGACCTGCCCTTGAAAACTGGGGATGGAGTTGCCTGTTCCGCGCCGGAAACCCTCACCCTAGTTGGGTCTGAGGAAGAGGCTGAAGTGCTGTTGTTTGATTTAGCTTAAGCATCGGCAGGACTTACGCAATCTGTAACATCGCACCCTAAATGTAGAGGCGATTCGCGAATCGCCCCTACATTTTGCTGGAGCAAATGTAGCCCACCTTATGTTCGGTGGGCAGTGCCCACCCTACATTTAGCTGGAGGCAGAGCCTCCGGGAGAGCATGACTGGGTAGAACCCAGTCACGAGGAAAACACCACAGGATAAGACTTTCAGTCGGTTTCAACCGACTT